>CAYLYF010000169.1:0-6206 GCA_964387595.1 uncultured Thermodesulfobacteriota bacterium
GGGTTCCTCCTGTGTTTTTGATTAACGGGTCTCACAACCCTATTAATACAGGATACCCCAATGGTTTTTCTATGGTTTTTTAGTTCATCGTGCAATATTCAGGTAATAAACGGTCGCGGGAGAGTTTATCCAGAGCGAAGCGAAGGGACTCCTGCAGGGCGCGCCAGATAATTCAACCACTTAGCTCTTTTAGGTTAAGTGCTTTTTTTTGCATTCTCAAAAACCTTTTCTTTGACAGAAAAAGAACTATCCCGTATATTTCCCATAGTAAAGAATCGCAGAACGATATTTCCAAAAACTGAAAATCAGGAGGTTTATATGATCGAGGACAAAATACTTATTACACTTAAGGACAAATGGTTTGATCGTTTCTCAAAGTATGACAGTGATGCGGAATTTGAAGTCAAAAAATGGGAGTTTTTAAATAAGGCGGGAAAAGTTGAGATACGGGTCAGAAGAGGGGATGTGTTTGAGAAAGTCTGTATCTCAAATATCAGAGCAACAGTTACGATTCCTGACCGGGACTATCAAAGCACCATCGAATGGCTTGGGGTTCAGGCTTTTCCTAAAAATCCGCTTGTCCCGATGTTTAACGGTGTGTTTGAACATGTGGCTGAACAGGGAAAGGATCGTTATCCGGATTTCTTTGATATTTATCCGGTAGTTCCTTTTGATGAGGATGAAAAATTTTTAAAGGAGATGATGGGAGCAAATGCTGCCAAACACGGCAGGAAATATCCTGATCTTCCTGATGGATATCTTGAGATGTTTCGCCTTGATGATGCGGGAATAGGTGTGGGATACGGGGCAGGAATGGCTCTTGCACCGGATGAGGAGGACGCAAGCTATGCTGAATCGGCAGCAAATACAATACTGGATGGGTATTTTGCTCTTGTTGAGAAACAAAAGGATGAACCGTATAATGATTCCCATATAGCTGCCATGGATAAATTCCGCGCAGATTGGGTCAAATTTACGTTCCTGGAGAACCGGTTCTTTTCTGGAGGGGTTAGCCTTGGAATACCGGTTGAAAGTTTCATGCTCCATATGCTTCCGCCGTCGGTTAAATTCTAATTCGTTGTTTTTTTAACATAAGCTATTTTAAAGACAATTAGCCTTTCTCTGAGACTTGAACATCCGTCCTCCGCAGTAGCCTGCTACGGAGGATGGAAGGAGGTGGTGAAGATTGCCTCATTGCTATTATCCATATTTTTTTGCTTTAATCGTTTGACATGGCGGTGTAATTTATTTATATATCTTTAAAGGTTTTTTGCTGGTTGAAAAACAAGCGTATTCAAGATGTTATGTAAATAACTGGAATTATAAAAGGGGTGATGATGGAAGCGGTCAAGCCTGTTCTTAATCTCAAAAAAATTGATGCCGTACTCTTTGATCTTGACGGTGTTTTAACCGCAACTTCAAAAGTACATTCTGCCTGCTGGAAGAGGATGTTTGACCAATTTCTTGAAAGTTATTATGAAAAAAAAGGTGAACCCTTTAGGGCTTTTGATATCGAAAACGATTATAAACCTTATGTGGACGGCAAACTCCGGGATGAAGGGGTGAACAGTTTCCTTCTTTCCCGCGGTATAAAATTGCCCTACGGTAAGATTGATGATCCTCCGGGAAATGATACGGTTTGCGGTCTGGCAAATATCAAATTTAAGATGGTAAGAGAAGTGCTTGAAACCGAAGGGGTGGATGTGTTTGAAGGATCTGTTGACCTGGTCCGTAGTCTTCGAAAAAAAGGGATAAAGATGGCGGTGGTCTCCTCCAGCAAAAGCTGCAGGGTGGTGCTTGATTCCGTGGGAATTATAGATCTGTTTGATGATATTGTTGACGGCAATGTGGCGAATAGCCTAGGGCTTGCCGGAAAACCGGCACCGGATACCTATCTTAAAGCGGCAGAGCTGCTGGGTGTTGATCCCTCCAGGGCGGTTGTGGTTGAGGATGCGATATCCGGTGTTAAATCCGGACATGACGGCGGTTTCGGGCTGGTGATCGGCGTTGACCGGGATGGGAATCCTGATGCGCTTAAAGAAAACGGTGCAGATATTGTGGTTTCAGATCTGGGCGAGTTTTCTATTCAGGAGTAGATAAACCGATGGTCTTTTTTTATAGACTTATAGTTGTTTTTATTTTTAAATTTTTTCCTGCCAAAACATTCGTTAAACCCTTTATGTTTATAAACGGGAGTCTGTTATGATCAAACGAGAAGTATTACTTCCCCCTGTGCATATCTATCCGATTGATGACTGGAAACTTATTGAGCAGAAATACGATCCGAATTTCCTTGCGCAGAACGAGACCATGTTTGCCGTGGGAAACGGTTATATCGGTATGAGAGGCAACTTTGAAGAAGGAGCGCCTTTTTCCCAAAACGGAACATTCGTAAATGGATTTCATGAAACCTGGCCGATCGTTTACGGTGAAGACGCTTTTGGTTTTGCAAAAACAGGTCAGACTATGCTGAATGTCCCTGATGCGAAAACAATCAAACTTTATGTCGATGATGAACCTTTCTATCTTCCCACTGCCGATCTTCTTGAATATGAACGTACTTTGAATATGAAAAGTGGAGCTGTTGACCGTGAACTGATCTGGGAAATGCCTTCCGGTAAAAAAGTATCGATTAAATCAAAACGTCTTGTCTCATTTAAACACCGTCATATTGCAGCAATAAGTTATGAGGTCACTGTCTTAAATGCAGAGACGCCGGTGGTCATTTCCTCACAGCTTTTAATCCGGCAGGAGAATCAGGCCAGTGAAGGTGATCCGCGCCAGGCAAAGGGGTTTGACGGAAGCGTTCTTAACCTGAATGAGCAGATTAAAGAAGACTGTCGTATTGTGCTTGGGTTTCAAACTAAAAAAAGCAGGATGACACTCGGGTGCGGTATTGATCATAAAATGACCACAAAGTGCAAATACACAGTTAAGAGTGATTTAACTGAAAATGGGGCTGAGGTGGTGTATGAGGTCGATGCAAAGCCGGGTATTCCCATCACCCTGGTTAAGTATATTGCTTATTTTTCCTCAAGACGGGTGCCGTCTTCTGAACTGTGTGAACGTGCCGGACGTGCTCTTGCCCGGATCTCAAAAGAAGGGTTTAAGAAACTTGAAACAGAGCAGCAGAAGTATATGGATGATTTTTGGGCACACAGTGATGTCTATATTGAAGCGGGTCACCCGCGGGTGGCACAGACGATCCGTTTTAATATTTTCCATATTCTGCAGGCCAGCGCAAGGGTAGAAGGCGCCAGCGTAAGTGCAAAGGGGCTGACCGGTCAGGCATATGAAGGTCATTATTTCTGGGATACAGAGATATATCTTTTGCCTTTTCTGATATACAACTCTCCGGATACGGCTCGCACTATTTTAAAATTCCGCTACAGTATGCTTGATAAGGCACGTGAGCGTGCAAGGCAGTTAAATCAGAAAGGCGCACTTTTTCCGTGGCGGACCATAAACGGTGAAGAAGCCTCCGCATATTATGCTGCTGGTACAGCCCAGTATCACATTAATGCCGACATTATGTACGCATTGAAAAAATATGTTGATATTACAGGAGACAGGGCTTTTCTTTATGAGATTGGCGCTGAGATGCTGATCGAGACAGCGCGGTTATGGCTGGACCTTGGTTTTTTTACAGAAGATGATCCGCCCCAGTTTCATATCCACGGGGTAACCGGACCGGATGAGTATAACGCGATAGTGAACAACAATGCCTATACAAATATGATGGCCCGCGAAAATCTGCGTTTTGCTGCGGATACCATTGATGAGCTCTGCGAAAAAGATATTGATCAGTTCGGTGCGCTTACACATAATCTGGGGCTTGAGCTGTCGGAAGCCAGAGAGTGGCGCAAAGCAGCTAAATGTATGTATATTCCCTATGATGAAGAGAAGGGAATACATCCGCAGGACGATAATTTTCTTGAGAAGGAAAAATGGGACCTTGAGAATACACCGCCGGATAAGTTTCCTCTTCTTTTGTATCATCATCCTCTTGTTATCTATCGTTACCAGGTCATAAAACAGGCGGATGTGGTGCTGGCCATGCTGCTTTTCGGACATGAGTTTTCCCGTGAACAGAAGCTTCGTAATTTTAATTATTATGAACCGCTTACCACAGGTGATTCTTCACTTTCGGTATGTATCCAGGGGATAATGGCTGCTGAGCTTGGTTTTGATGATAAGGCTCTTGAATATTTCAGGTATGCGCTTTTAATGGACCTGTCTGATGTCGGCGGCAATGTTAATGACGGGGTTCATATTGCTTCTATGGGAGGCACCTGGCTGGGACTTATATATGGATTTGCAGGCCTGCGTGATTACGGTGGCAACCTCTCATTTAATCCAAGGTTGCCGGGCGTGACCAAAAAACTGCGTTTTAACCTTAAGGTTCAGGGGCAGGTACTGGAAGTTGAAATTACCCATGAGACAGTGACCTATCTGCTTAAAAAAGGGGATGGACTGGTTATACGGCATTGTAATAAGAAAGTAAGTCTTGAAAAAGGAAAAGCCGTTTGTGAGGAGCTTGACAGGGACGCGTTGCCTGATACAGGTATTGATCCGTCAGTCTGTAATAAAATTATTTGTGATCCGTTGTTTAATACAAAAGCTGAAGATTAATTATACGATTAAACCACGGCTTTTTAGGGTTTAACCCGAAGAGCTTTTAGCGTTTCGGGGATTAGACTAATTGTTTTAAAAAAATATTTGTTTTACTTTCTTTGCTTGCTCTAAAGAAAGTAACAAAGAAAAGGCACCCTATGGCCGTTCCCGGTTTTTCTACGGTTCCCTATGGGGACCAACATAAGGTCACAGCTTTTAGCCGTGGATAATTACTTTTAGCGGTGTGATTTTTGTCTAAAACGGTTCAAATTTCTTTTTCATAAGTCCTCGCATTACCCAGAACCCCAGCCTATAAAGAAACTGCTGGTAAGGGCCGGGTATTTTTAATTTCAGTTTCAGTTAAATAATTAAATACGTTTGCAATATATTCATGTGCGTTCATAAAAGTAGTGTTGTGAAAGGCGGAGGTGTCGCCATATGCCATGATTTTACCTTTGCCGTATGTCACAACTGCAGCAAGCACCAGGTCATTTAGCGGTTCATAATAATCAAATCTGCGGTTTCCAAGATATGTCTGTTTAGCATTATGTCTATATCCCCGGTCAGAATAGCAGTATCTACCCACAATGACCGGTGCAGCGGGACGGCATGGCAGAGTCGAACTTAAATTTAAGGTTAACCGGGCCTAAAACACGGTTAAAGTTTTTCATCAGTCCGCCAAGATCAGAATGGTCGCCTAAAAGGAGCAGATTTTCGCCCTGTTTTACAAAATTCCAGATGATAAAAAGCTCATTTTTACGGAATGCTTTATTAAGGTTTATCATTACTAGGGTGTCGGCGCTTTTGAGAACCGAAGGTGTAATTGTGTTTATCATCAGGGTCTTAAAACCCGGTTTTTTTAAATGTCTCGGCATGATCCCGAACATACCGCCGCTTCTCTGTCCGTAATTGCCGAACTTTGCAATGTCCCAGTCGAGGGTTCCGTGCTTAAAAAAAAGAATTGTTCCCCCCCTGGTTTCTTTTGCGGGAACAAAGGGTTTTGTCTGGAAAAATATTCCGGCGGTGAGGATGACCAGGATTATAGCTGCGGGAATGTACATGCGTTTAACCGGCTGAAATGCGGTATCTTTAAATTCTCTTTTCCACCTGAAAAAAAGTGAGGGGACAAGAAGAATAAACAGAATTATCTGGGTGTGAAGTGTGTGGGCGAATATAGGCAGAGCGTGTTTTTTAATCAGGGACGCTGCCTGGAGGTTGATCCCCGTAAAAAGAAAACTGATAACTGTCATATAACTAACGGCAAGGAGGTATGAAATAAACTTTCTGTTTTTTTCTGAAACAAAAAGTACGGTATTGTATATAAAAAAAGACAGGATGATAAACAAGCCGAATGCCGTATGATTTTAATTAAATGTTTTTGAATAGATCTTTGAGCAAAGGATTGAATATTGTTTGTCCAGTTCTTTTGCTGTACCAGCCTTCAGGGAAGTATAAATAGATGAACAGGCTTATGGTGAATATCACGGTTGTGACAAGGGATAAAACATGGCTTTCTTTTGGAAGTTCCTGTTTGCATGAGTAAACGGATAGCAGGAAAAGAAAAACACATAAAAGCGAGAGCTTAAAAAAAG
>CAYLYF010000170.1:0-6205 GCA_964387595.1 uncultured Thermodesulfobacteriota bacterium
GTACTGATGGTTATATGAAAAATATAGGGCTTTACATCTAGATATAATTTAAGTTTCAATATCTTTCAAAATTTCATAGACACTCGAGAGGAGATCATCCTGTTCAAAAGGTTTTTTAAAGGTATAGTTTGCCCCCAGCTGTTCGGCTGTTTTCAGATAACCGTCAGGGGCAAGACGTCCCCCTCCGGAAATGGCAATAATGGGTATATCCGGTAAAAGTTTTTTCAGCTCTAAAATGGTTTCAATTCCTTCTTTTTCCGGCATCACGATATCTGTAATAACAAGATCAACCTGATTTTTATTAAAAAGCGTCATTCCTTTTTTACCGTCATCAGCAGTGAGAACATTGAACCCACGCCTACCGGGACAGAAAAAAATTAGAGAAATTACTGAAGTGGCTAAAAAGAATTTAGGGATCGCTTGGAAAAAGAAAAAGCACACTGATTACCTCAAATCGTCCAGTTGAAGATTGGGGGGAAACTTCTTGGTGACAATGCAGCGGCTTCTGCTATGCTGGATAGATTGCTGCACAGAGGACACCTTCTGAAATTTGAAGGTAAAAGCTTTCGGTTAAAAGAAGCTTCTAAAAGACTTGCTTTAAATAAATAAAAAGCTTAACTTACAATCGTTCTGCTATCTGGGGGTGGGGGATTTTGTTCTGGCCATCGGGGGAGACTCCGAAAAACTTGTTTTTTTATTGCAAGGTAATATAAAGCAGAGTTAATTGTTCCTGTTTGGTTTGCCAGAGGTTTCCCTGATCGTTGCAGTGTATCAATGCTTATATTATAAATTATGGGGAGTTCGGACATATGAATCGCGGCTTATGGAATTCGGGAGAGATATGGCGCAAATAATTTCAATCCATTCATTTCGTGGTGGCACGGGCAAATCAAACACATCGGCCAATCTTGCGGCGCTGCTGGCAATGCGGGGCAACCGTGTGGCTGTAATTGATACGGATATTCAATCGCCGGGAATTCATGTGTTGTTTAATCGCCAGGAATCTGATTTTTCATACATGCTCAACGATTTTCTCTGGGGAAAATGTTCAATTGAACAGACCGCTTACGATGTGTCTTCCGTTCTCCCCGAATCTGCCGAAGGTTCGGTTTTCCTCGTTCCATCCAGTGCGAATGCAACCGACATTGCCCGGATTATTAATGATGGCTATGACATGACTTTGCTCAGTGACGGGTTTAGAAAATTGATTGAGGAATTGGGCCTTGATTACCTGATTGTCGACACTCATCCCGGGTTAAACGAGGAAACCCTGTTGTCGCTCGCCATTTCCAATGTTCTGGTGATTGTTTTGCGCCCGGATTATCAGGATTATGAAGGAACGGGCATTACAGTTGAGGTTGCAAATGAACTGGAAGTGCCGTCCATCGTTTTGCTTGTAAACAAAGCGCCGGCGGTTTTTGACGAGGAGGATATTAAAAAACGGGTTACAGAGGCTTATCATAAACCTGTTGGCGCCATTATTCCCCACAGTGACGAGATTATGGCATTGGCAAGCCGTGAGATTTTTGTCTGCCGTTATCCAGATCATAATGTGACAAAACGATATCGTGAGCTGTTAGATGCTTTGTGAAAAAAAACAACCTGTGGAAAATCGTTTTATCTGGTTGACTCTTGCAGTCCTTGGGTATGGGGCGGCAAACTATCTTTCCGGGAAAAATTTCATGCCGGGCTGTTCCTTTGCCGAGTTGCGTCCGCAGATTTGCCTTCCGATTTTTATTGGCATCTATTTCGGCCCTTTGTACGGATTTGTTTCAGGCGCTTTTGGCGACAGTTTTGGTTATATTCTGAACGGCAGCAATCCCTTTTTATTGTGGCATTGGGCATTGGCAAACGGTCTGGTGGGGTTTATCCCCGGATGCGCGCATTGGTTAAAGGTTCGGCGGATAGAAACCCTTAAAGAACTGCAGTTTATGTACGGTCTTCTTTTGTTGTCCACCACACTGCCTTTCTTTTTTTCATGTGGGATGGAATGGTTTTTGGGCCATATGCCGTTAAAGGATGCGGTAATGCTTTTGTTTCTGCCAATCGCCGTGACCGATGCGTTGTTTGCGATTATGCTTATTCCTCTTTGTTTGATTGCGGCACGCCTGCTGGTTTTCTCACTTCCCATCATTACTTTTTTGCTGACTTCGTATTTGACGGGTGTGGTCGTTCTCATCACTTTCACTGCAAGTCTTTTTGCCAGTTTCGGGAGCGACGCACTGGCCGAAATGGCGCCCGCCAATTTGTATACCCTGGGAGTTGTTCTATTGCTTGTCGTTACTTCCGGATTTGCGCTTTCCGCGTACTTTGCCAAAAGAATTACCGGGCCAATCACCATTCTCACCAAAATATCAGACCATATTGCAGTGGAAGAGTATGACCATGGCGTGTCGTTAAAGAAGATGAAAAAACGGAGTGACGAATTGGGGCGGCTGGCAAATGCTTTTGATTTAATGCTGCAAAAGATTCAGCAACGCGAAGAGAACTTAAAATCGGAAGTCCGCAAGCTTCATATCGAGATTGACAAAAAAAAGCAGCGTGACGAAGTTTCTCGAATCACTGGGAGCAAGTATTTTAAAAATTTGAAACAAAAGGCAACGGCGCTTCGGATAAAGGAATCCTGATATGAAAAAGGCTAAAAATATCGCCAGTATACTTTCACAGTTGAAAAAAACCGATCGTTTTGAACAACGCAAATTAAAAACAGACGACGATGGACATATTCGCCAAACCAGCTTTGGGTCACAACTGATTCAATCTTCTGACCGTGCCTTTACCATTGATATGACGGACATTGATACTTTCTCCGGTGTCTCGGAATACATCAAAATCATATCCACACGGTTTTTTGAGGCGGCCCGGAACAACCTAACGGATCTGCACATCGAACTGCCCGTGGCTCCGGAGACAACACCGGAATTGGCGCAATTGAATATTTTGCATTTTTCATTTCAGGCTCGAAGCAATATCGTAAAAGACATCATCGGCAATTCCGACGTCTTTGTGCATGGATTGCATTTAATCCTTGGCGCTTTGCAAAGTGTCCTGGTGAGAACAACCCTTTTGGGCGCGGGTGAATCCCCACCGGTTGCCTGGCTCATCCCCTTTGACAGGTCTTTTGCTTTGAAGGACTTTTTTTTTCTGCTCGAATATGAACCTGATGGCAGGTTCCTGCGCATTACGATTGAAGACCGGGAGACCAACAGGCTTTTTTTAAAGCGGATCGCCCACAGAACAATCTCCGAGCTTGATAGAAGTTTTTATCTTTGCGATATTCACGCCTTGACGGATCGACTGCTCGTCGGGATACACAGCTCCTGCCAGAACCATCATGAGGCGTTTGTCGAAGAGCCCTACAGCCAGCCGGCCCTGTTCGAGATGCTGACCCGTGCCGGACTCTCTCAACTGGCAATCATTCGATTTAGCTGGAGCAATCGAAATATGGCGGGCTTTCGTCAGGGTGAAGACGATTCCGTTAAAAAGATCATTGCCAAAGCCATAATGATGTTTGAAGATTCCATGGTGCTTAAAACACTGGCTGAATATAATGTGGTGGAAATGATTTCCGGAGATCAGCGTCTCTATCTTGATCTTTCCCGACGTGGGGCGTGCCTGAACATTTCTCTTGCACAACAGCGGGTGCCGCCGGATCTTTCAAGCTATCTTCATCGCATGCCGCATCTTGAGCGCACGGTTTTAGAAAATCCAAAAGCGCTGGCCGACACGCGCATTGTGTTTATTCATCATCTTACCGCTGAAACCCTTGGGTGCATTTGCGCCCTTCAGGCGGCGGGATGCGAGCATTTGCACGGCCTGTTTATTCGTTACAAAGGCGTAACGCCCGACAGATATATGGAAGCTTTGTTTTCACTGCCTGCGGAGAATTATTTTTTTCACAGCCTTTATGACTTGGGGGATGGGGAAAATCTGAAGGGCAATTATGTGCTTTCCCGGTCGTTTTCACCCATCGCCATGCTGGGAAAGCTTGGGAGATGCCTGCAGCAAACCCCCCATGAATATTTTTCCGCAATGTGTCTGACTTCGGGAAATATTTTTTTTCGCCAGCTGGTTCAGGCAAAAAAAAAGAACCAACAGGTTCTGCTGATTGAAGATGGCGGATACATGGCGCCACTGATAAATCGCTGGGTTCAAAACAATATAACCCTTGGAGAGGCTTTGGCCCGATGCTGTATTGATACTGGGGAAATTTTGCGGATATTGCCGGATCAAGCCTTTGAAATACCTCTTCGACAGTGGCTTGCAGATGTTTTTCCAGCCAGCATTGAGCATACTCGCAACGGCTATGATCAGCTTGGCAAGGTAAAGCTCGAATATGGAGCGCTGGCTTTTCCCGCCTATACAATTGCTGTGTCGGATTACAAGAATTTTGAAGAAGGGCAGGGGTCGGCCATGTCGATTTTAATGTCCGCTGAACATATTTTAAACGGTCAGGGCGATTCTTTGTTTTATCGAACGGGATTGATCATTGGTTCTAGAGGATATATTGGGCGTTTTCTGCTAAAACATCTGAGCGCTCGAGTGGAAGACAATCAGTCCGTTGGTGTTGATATATGTGTTGATGGATCGGGCAGGGGATTGATTTGCGATTCACTGGAATATTCCGCTTTTGAGAATATTCCGGAACAGGTGCGTATGGATCTTGATTTTATTGTGGGTATTACGGGTCTTCCCGTTTTACAGGCAAAACAGATGCAGGAACTGCTGCTTTGCGGCAATAAACAAAGGATTTATCTTGCAAGCGGCTCCACCAAGAATATTGAATTTAGCGCGGTTCTCAACTGGCTGCAGGAATTGCGCGAATTGAAGACTCCAAAGATAGGGGAATTTCCGATTGATTTTGAGACGGCGCAGATTGTTGATCCTTTGACCGAGCATAGCCAGGGAACGCGTATTCGCATTCTTTTTACCGGAAAAATCCTGCCCCGTGGCGTCACGCCAGCAGAACCTTACAAAGATATTTTGATTCTGGCGGACGGCATGCCGCTTAATTTTAGTTTTTTTGGTGTGGCGATGGAAATTATCGACCAGGTGATGAAACAGCTTGTGCAGATGAGCATTGTAGGTGCACGCCAGGGACGGATTGAACATCCGATGCCGCCGGACATCTATGCCCTGGATTGCAATATCGATGAAAACGGCAATCCCATAGACGGAAACCCTTTGCCCTGAATCAAAGAGGAGGATTTAACATGCGAAAAAAAATATCGATTCATCAAATGTTTTGGATCATGCTGCCCGGCATTCTTCTGTTGATAATCAACGGATGCGCCGCAATATCTTCACCACGCCCATTGCCTGATCGACAGGCTGTGGTGAATGCCCTTGGGCTTGTTCCGATGGACGACGGAGTCTGCATCGGTTTTTACAAGGAGATGTACGCCAGTGAAATCAAGGCCGATCACGCAAAACGGCGTTCGGCATCATCACTGATATACTATCTTATGACAGGGGGGCTTTTTGATCCCTGGCACAAAATCTCATCCGATGAAATACTGGTGTATCATGCGGGCGCGGCAATGAGTCAGTTGCTTGTCTATCCTGATGGGCGCATGGAGGAATTTGTTCTTGGTCCTGATCCCACGCTGGGGCATGTGCTGCAGGTGATTATACCCGCCGATGTCTGGATGGGCTTTCGCATCATGAACGACAACCCCGACGCATGGGGTCTTTACGGTGTTTTTTGTTCGCCGGGCTGGCATCTTGATGACATAAGCCTGATCACTGGACAGGAGCTTGGCAGACAATTTCCAGAGGCCATTGAGGCCATGAAACGATTGCGCATGTATCAATGAATTGGAGTGCTGGTAAATAAAACAATTGAACAGGTTGTTTCACTATGAATTAACTCACTAACAGGTGTACAGGTCAGATCAGGAGAAGTGTAAAATAGGGCGAAATATTATGTTAACAGTTTTTCTAAAATTATGTTGTCACTCTGAATAAATACTTGTATTTGCTTGAGTTTTTGCAATCCCGGCACTCACCTCAATTTATCACTCTTTTCAAGAGGTTAAGGCAACTCGCAACATAAGGCACGTACTGTTGACTTTGCGGTTTGTTAAAGGTACTGATGGTTATATGAAAAATATAGGGCTTTACATCTAAATATAATTTAGGTTTCATTGTCTTTCAAAGCTTCATAGACAGTCGAGAGGAGATCATCCTGTTCAAAAGGTTTTTT
>CAYLYF010000171.1:0-6169 GCA_964387595.1 uncultured Thermodesulfobacteriota bacterium
TAACTTTGCATTCTATAATAAATACTAAAAAGTTACCCACAGATTTTGTTGACGATCCTTAAATAAACTTACTTTTTTGAGAGAAAAACATAAAAAAAGGAACTACCGCCGTCTACAAGCCGGTAGATTCAGTATCCCGCTGAAGCGGACTAAAGGGAAAACAAAAACATAAAAAAATTCTCCTGAGAAGATAAATATCCTCTCTGTTATAGGAAAAAATACATAAACAATCATTCTTCGTCTAAAAACGAGGGTTTCAAACCCCGAAGAAGACAAGAAATCTTAATCTTTCAAAATATACTGCCCTCTTTTTTCTCTACTTTAAAGCTTTCATCCCTTAAGCAATCAATTTCTTCTTCACTTATATTCCCGAATTCTCCGCCAATCATATGGATATATTCAGACCCCACATATTTGCGTTTTCTCCACATCACAATTATTTCTGCCTTAACCGGAACCTCTTTTTGTGGATGATCTATCTCAATAAAAAGACTTTTCCCGAAATCTATTTTTTCCTTAAAATGAAGTCTTAGGCCTAAACCTTTCTTGCCAAGTTCAACAATGGTGCATTCTCTTGCCTCATTTTCACCTTCCGCATAAAACCTTGCATTCAGTTCTCTTGGAATCCTTGAAATTCTTCTCTTTTCTTCCATGGGGTCTCCCTTTTTAAACACACATCCTCTAAAACACTCTTGCCGGAATAAACTTTTATGTTGTCTCTCTATTCATGCTATAGAACAGATATTTAATTATGTCAAAGCCTAAAAGCCACCTAAACATCCATTTATTCCCAACTTTTAAAACAGCTGCCGCCCTGTAAATCCGGCAGCAAAATCATCCATGTCTGCATTACATTTATACTGAAATTAATATTGTGCCATATATTCAGCAGCTTGAAAGATCCGGAAATGAACAAAATTTATTAAAAAAGCAGTAAAATAACGTTTATTAAAACCTCTTGACGTTAAAAAATTCATTTCTATTTTATTAAAAACTTAAATTAAGTAACTGCATTTAATTAACAAAAAAAAAGAGCTGGACATCTGATATAATAATAATAATATGTTAATAAATAACCTGAAAAGATATTAACAACTCTTATAAATCTCTTATTAAAGCTTAAATTTCAATTCATATTAGGACAAAAAAAGAATGCGGGGTATTCATAAAACAAAGACACAGCTTCTTCGGGAAATAAAACTTTTGCACACAAAAGTCAGTAGCTTTAATGAACTGGGGATAAAACATAAAAAGGCAGAAGAAAAACTCCGAAATTTCAATGAGGAAATAGAGCAAACAAGTCTTGAGCTTGAAAAAACGCTGGAACGCTCAAACTATATGGCTATTGAGTCGGAACTGACTTACCTGGCGCTGAACCAGATGTATAATGCTGCGGGTGACGGAATGTGGATCGTTAACAAGTAAAGGGAGATTCTGAGAATAAATGATGCCCTTTCAAATATTCTTTCAGTTGGCAAAACGGACATCATCAGTAAGAAATGTGACGACCTTTTAGATTACAAGATTTGTGGCACAAATGAATGCCTTTTAAAACAAATCAAAAAGGGCCACAGCCGGGTAGAGATGGATATTGAAAGAGTAAATAAAGACAAGACAATATCTCACTTCAGTCTGACAGCAGAAACTGCATAACGGTTTTCGGAAATTAAATTTATCGCACCTTTAATAAATAAAACCCCGGGAAAGATAAAAACACAGGAATAAAAAGTGGGGAAAAACACTAAAGACCTATAAATAGGGAAGTGTCCCTAATTTTTCCAAGGCTAAGTCGAAAACCATTTGGCCCATGCCAGGATATTAATACTTTTTTTTTAAAAAATTTGAATAATACTTTTGAATCTTTTGTATGACCTACATAGATAATGGTGCAACTTATCTCCTATCAGCCATTCTTCAGAAAAGCACAGGGATGAGAAATCTTCGATTTGCAACCAACAACCTTTTTGCCCCTTTGGGAATTAAGGTCGTAAAATTGGAGCTAAACCTTTAATTAAACTTCCCTTTTCGTGTGATTTTACCCATTGATCTTATAACAGGAAAAATAAAAACACATCTCATAGACATCCTTGCTTTATCTGTTCGAGAACACTATGATCAGGTCTATGCAAAAATGAACGGACGTATGATTCCGTTTTGGAAGCAAATGCTGAAGAGCGCTGTCAATGCCCACGGGTTTGTTTCGTGATCATTATGCCATTGCCTGGGACTTTGTGGTGGCTCCTGACGGATATTTTTTACTGGAAGGCAACACTGGATGGGAGATCACAATGCCCCGGATTATTACAGGAGGCTTGCTAAAATAGCCAGACTATAAGGACATGATAGCTTTTTTTCGTTGCAATCAATTCTTCAGGTGTTGGATGTCTCCCATCAAAGGGGGAAATATGACACATGAAAAGGGTGTAGAACAGGACCTGTGAAAGCAGCGGCTTCTGCTTCTGCTGCGATGGCACTGCTTCTTTCTCTCCAAGATACACTGCCCGCCCGCGGTTATCGGCTTATCAAAGAGGAAAGACATGGAACAGACCTTGAGACTACTGAGAAAGGGATTGCAGGAATCCTTGGGTATACGTTTTGGTTTATTTCTCTTTTTGATCTCCTATTATCTTGTGCCTTCGATGGTCTATGCCGCGGACGTGACATCCCATGTGGAATCCCTCGGCATCCCCTTTGCCGATCGTTATCCGGGAGGGGAAGCCATCTATGCGCGTAATATCTGGGACCTTCAGGCATTTGAAGGACGTCTCTATATCGGTGGAGGGAACTGGGACAATCTGGGTCCGGCGCCCAATGCAGGACCTGTACCGATACTGGCTTGGGACCCGGCCAGGAGGACAATTGTACACGAAGGAG
The DNA here is from genome assembly GCA_964387595.1 of uncultured Thermodesulfobacteriota bacterium. Lineage (GTDB taxonomy): Bacteria > Desulfobacterota > WTBG01 > CAIYCZ01 > CAIRTM01 > JAHEEI01. The sequence goes on from CAYLYF010000171.1 coordinate 2,875, forward strand.
AAGTCAATGACGAGGAGGTCAGTCGATTTGAGGTCATTGCCGGAGTGCTTTACATCCCCGGAGCCGATCCAAGGGAGAGTTGGGAACTGGGCAACCTCTATCGACGTGAAGCACGCGGGCATTGGCGAAAACTACGCACTATCCCCCGGGCCATTCATACTTTGGCTTTAACAGGTCATGCTGGCCGTCTGTACGTAGGCCTTAAAGCAACATCTACTGTTCCCTGGTATGTGGATTTCAAGGGGTATGGATCTGCCGTGGCAGTTTCCAGGGATGACGGTGTTTCCTGGAGTTTCCTGTCTTTGGGAGGATTCAATATTTATGCCTTCCTTCATGTCGGGGGCCTTGTCTATGCAGTGGATATCTTTCCAGGTCCTGGGACAGAAAAGTGGATTTCAAAGCATCACCGGAAAAAATACCACGCTCCGGTTTATGAACTGGAGCTTACGGGTGAGAATTTCTTGCGACGACCAGATCTCACTGCAGGGCTTTTGTTTCCTGACACAGAAGAAGCTATATGGAGCGCCTGTGTGATCAACCGGACAGTACAGTTCAAAGACAGCGCCCTTTATTTCGGTTCAGGCAGCCAAGGAGCGTTCGGGCTTTATCGGGCTGATTCCCTTGTCAGCAGTGATATACGGACAAGCCGTATCCGATTACCTGAAACAACTATCCCTCGGGACATACTGGTTAGAGACGGGGTTGTTTTTGTTCTTCTGCAAGGTCCTGTAACAAAGGAAGGAATTCGGACCGTTGTGCTTGGAAGCCGGGATATGAAGGAGTGGACCGAGATTCTCACTTTTACTGCCTCCACATTTAGCCGCTCATTCGAGTTTTTGAACGGTGATTTTTATTTCGGGCTTGGCTGTGACATTAAACTGCGATCCGGCTGGGTTCAGGAAGATCTTCACCCGGAAACCGGCAGGCTCTTGCGCGTTAGGGGAATATACGCGATACTACCTTGACCTTCTTAGTCTGACTTAGAAATCCTGGCCCCAAGCAGATGGAAACTCCGGAAAATAGTAAAGATAGTTAACGATCTTCTGTCAGAGCTAAAATTAGAGAAACACCCCGACAAAACTTTTATCGGCAGGGCTGAAAAAGGGTTTGATTTTCCGGGGTATCACATAATACCGGTTGTGCTTTCATTTTCGGCAACCACTATTAACCGGCGCTGGGTTAATTGGTTATTATCTGGTGTCCGGGTTCCCTTCAAATTCTTTCATATGAAAATGTACGAGGATGCATCCGCAACGACGGATAATTCGTGATTTTAAACTCTGTTATTTTGGTCCTCATCTTAGCCTTTTTTTAAATACTACGATGGCAATGTCATTAACTTTAGCGAACAGGTTTATAGCAGTTCTGAAAACGCCCCTCTTTTTTTTGAAATTCCTCGGATATTTTCTGCCTGGTCTTACAGGCTCAGTCGTTACTATTATTATTTCAAGTAGATCAAAAATCAAGAATAGCAGTATGCCAGCAGGAAGGAAAACGGTTTGTAACAGGCCATGAATTGGTATCAGCAGCTGAAATAGATGATCAGATTGATGACCTTATCGGTCAACTGGAGACTGCGAGAAAAAAATAAAGAATTTTCTTTGCAGTGGAACCCCATGAAAAAGATAATATTTTTTTTGGTTTTGATTTGGGCGGTATATAAAATCCGGTGCTTGATATGGCCGTCCATTTTTATTTCAACTTTTTTCGGCCAATAAAACTTTTGAACCCAGAAAAAAATATTGTATTATATAATTTTCAGTATGCAGTTGATCAACTGCATTAGAAAGTTTTTCTTTTACATTCCGCCCCGGGTCCGCTGCCTGGGTCGTTTCTTTTTGCTCTTGCAGTCGCATAGAATTATTTTTACAGGTGAATAACGGTGATATCAAAAAGGCGTTTATTAAAAGGTTAAACGGAATGGTCCTCAATTATGTCCAGAAAAAGAATTTGTTTAGGAATGAAATTGCCGTTCCGGGTGACATTATCGTTGTCCCTTCGGGGGTTCTGACCATTATCCAATAGAGAATATGATAAAAGATTGAGCCTGGTCTTTTTGAGATTACAGCCCAAATCCGGCGCTGTCAGGGTAAGGGACTTCACTAAAGCTCCGCGGGCGTAGTGACCCTGCCGGCACTTGAACACCAACTCAGAACAAAAAGTCCTCGCATCTTTGTAAGTGCATTAATCCTGAGGTTTTGGTATTTAAAAGCTTGATTAATTTTCAAAGGAAATACACTCTAAATTTATGGGGAAAATCTGATAAAATTAAGCTCAGAGGGATATCTTAATTTTATAATGGTTGGATGCGAAGCAGATAAAATAATTAAGCAACTGGATGAGGCCTACACCTGGATATGTTGCCGGCGGAATCGATACTCCGCCAATTCTGATGTGTGGGATCTGCGCTTCAACTGGCCGTATTGTCAAAGGGCTGTATCAGGCCTTTGACAGACTCAAATTGAGTATGGCAAGGGAAAAAAAGGCCATAGGAAAAACATCAAAAGGTTTTGATTTTCTCGAATACCATGTCCGGCCAAACAAGATCGACATATCGACTCAAAGTATCAAAAAGTTCACAGGCAGAATTCTGGAGAGACTGTATCAGCCAAAAGCTGACTTTTGTCAACTTTTCCAATATGCCGGCAACTGGCTGAGATACTTCGGGTCGGGACTGAATAAGGAAACTTTTAACAAGCAAAAGGAGGATTTAAATTGGAAACTAAAACTCAGCCTGAATCACAATTTGATGATCGCACTCCGGATGCATTGAGGCAATATAACGCGCCTGATTTTGAACAACTGACCTCTGGGGACTCTACTGGCGGAAAAGATACCGTAAGCGTGGAAGACGCCCCTTGGGTAGGCCCCAGCTAAACCTAGTTGCTACGATTGTACACAATTTAACTCCTTTTAATAGCATGGTAACCTATATCCCATACTCAAATAATCATTAATTTACATATCACATTGCTTTTCGTTATTACCTTCGATCTTATTAATCTTCATTGTCAATGTAAAAGGTCATGTATTATCAAAAAATTTATTACATCCTCACGTGTTCCATTTTCTTTTAGCGGCTGCCGCCAGTATATGAGAGAATAGAAAATTTCTGAGCTGCTGGTCAGTGCAGAGACATGCCTGTCCCGGGAAGTCGTTGAAATGCTGCACCGACTGTGCCTGTGGCGGCACGATGGTCCCCTTACGTGGTCCTATGACCAAAGATAAACTTGTAAGTGCATTAATCCTGAGGTTTTGGTATTTAAAAGCTTGATTAATTTTCAAAGGAAATATA
>CAYLYF010000172.1:0-6024 GCA_964387595.1 uncultured Thermodesulfobacteriota bacterium
GATCTTTTCCCCACTGTCACTTAAGCACTTTATATTTTTGGACAGGCTCTAATTATTGACAATAAAATGTTTTTAGATATTGTGACTTTTTAGAGGTTGTAAAATTACTGCTTTTCATACAGGCTTGTGTTTAGAAGAAGTGTGTTCTCATCAGGAAAAGAATAGGTATAGGTTTCTTTTTCTACAGCAATGATTCCTTCCGGTTTATAAATGGTAAGGTTGGTGTTGTCTGCCTGCCACACGTATATTGCACTTGCAGATCCATATATCGGGGGGTGTCTTATGCTCCAGTAGGCCCGCCGGTCATCCTGAAAATCCCAGGTGTACACCATGTTGTCGGTCTTGACCCGGTGCCCAGCAGTTTTTCTTCTGTTGATGTTAAGGGAGCTTCTTTTATGTCCGCAAGGCAGCCTGACACAAGAGCCGCCAGAAGGAATGAAAAAAGGATCTTTTCCATTGCGATAAACCTTCCTATACATTAAACATAGAACAAAAAACAGGTTTTCAAAGTTAAATAATGTTATTTATATAAGCTGGTTTTTGTTGCTTTGACGGGGGAGATATCTTATCAAATTTTCCAGAATTAAATTGCAGATATTGCACATGTTTTTTGACCTCGGTGTTTGGTCTGTGATATAATCACTGTTTTACTTTAAAACCTTCATCCGCAATTTATGAACTGGAGAATAATAATATTATGAGTACAAAAATCCGTATTTTTTCTGATTATATATGACCGTTTTGTTATGTTGGCAAGGGGCTTGTCGAGAAGCTGAAAAAAGAGTTTGATATTGAGGAAGAATGGCTGTCATTTGAAATACATCCTGAGACTCCGCCGGAAGGTGTCCTTTTGACCGAACATCTTCCCCATATTGACTGGGACGAGATGTATGAGGGACTTCGCAAATCAGGCAAAGAATATGATATTGAATTTGGAGAGGTAACGATCCTTGCCAATTCAAGAAAGTCTTTTGAAGCCAGTGAATTTGCACGGGAGCAGGGGAAATATCATGAATTTCATGAAGGTCTGTTTTATGCTTATTTTACCGAGGTTCGAAATATCGGTGAGATTGATGTGATCATGGATGTTGCTGCAAAAACCGGGCTTGATACGGTTTCTCTTAAAGAAGCTCTTGATACTGAAAAATATCTTTCTGTGCTTCAAAACGTGACTCGGGAGGCAAGACAGCTGGGTTATTCAGGCGTTCCGGCTTTTGTTATCGACGGCAAATACAGTATTACAGGTGTTCAGCCCATAGAGGTTTTCAGGGAAGCGATAATTAAATCGTCTAACAGCTAACTGTTAGACGATAGGCCCGTTGATAGTTGTCCGTGGTTTGTTGTGACAGTCCGGAAACCACGGGCACCAAACCTTTTGTTTAATTTAGCACTCCGCAATCTAAACTTCGCATTCAGTTTGGTTTTCCCCCTTTCTTTTATACTTTCTTTACAAGATTCTTACATGTTGAACATAAATATTTTACATTTATGCCGCATAATCTAAGCATAGAAGGGAGAAATAAAATGAAAAAAACAATTAAGAAAACAATTAAAGAAACAGTCCTTTTTGTGTTTGCAATCGCTGTGATGGGCAAAATTATTGCGCCGTTTATAATGCTTTCACAGTGCAGTATTGTGATGCGGCCTGAGATATATGATCTTATTTCCTATGTAAGATAAGGGAAAGGTTTACACTTTCTTTACAATTTACTAATAATTATTTAACAAATTGATGTAATAATCTAAACATAAGATACAACATGCTGGTAAGATTACGGCATTTTAATAAAAGGGCAGAAAACATTTTACCCCCCCCCTCCTTTTGTGTTTTCTGTCTTTTTTTTATTTTTTCAGATGTTGCAGGTCCTGTCCGGGCGGAGTCGCCTTGTTTTTTTATCCTTAGTCGTTCCCTATTGTTTTTCACTATCACCTGTTTTGTAGTCATCTATTTTACTGAGGAGAGAAGGATAACTGATTTCAAGAAGTTTTGCGGCCCGGCTTTTGTTTCCCCCGGTTTTCTGAAGGGCTTTAAAAATTAGTTTTTCTTCTATTATTCGGGAGATCTTCTTAATGGAGAAAATCTCCTCTGTGATAAGGTTCAAATCAGATGTTTTTAGTGTTGCCAGGGTGTTTTGCATGTCCTTTATGTCAAGACTGTCTCCCGATGCAAGTATCATGGATCTTTCTATAATGTTTTCAAGTTCACGGATGTTCCCCGGCCATGAATGACCCATTAGAGCTTTTAGTACGGAAGGGCCGGGTGGTTTTATGCTTAGACTGTGGGCTTTGTTGTATTTCTTAATAAAATGTTTAACAAGCAGGTGGATGTCATCCTTTCTTTCCCTTAATGGGGGAATGTGTATCGGAAGAACATTCAGCCGGTAATAAAGGTCTTCACGAAAGGTACTGTTTGATACTTCCTGTGCGAGGTCTTTGGCGGTTGCGGCGATTATTCTTACATCTACAGGTGTTGGAGTGTCATGGCCGATTCTTCTGGTTTCGCCTTCCTGGAGAACGCGCAGTAATTTTACCTGAAGGTTAAGAGGGATATCGCCGATTTCATCAAGCAGCAGGGTGCCGCCATCAGCTTCTTCAAAAATACCTTTCCGGTCATTAACCGCACCGGTAAAAGACCCTTTTTTATGTCCAAACAGTTCGCTTTCAAGTAGTGTTTCCGGTATCGCGCCGCAGTTAACTGCCACAAAGGGGTTGTCTTTTCTGGAGCTGTTATAATGGATCGCTTTTGCAACGAGTTCTTTGCCTGTGCCGCTTTCTCCTGTTAAAAGTACGGAACTTTTAAAGCCGGATATCTTTTTTATGATATCAAAGATATTTATTATTTCAGGGCTCTTGCCGATAATGTTGCTGAAACTGTATTTTTGCTCCACCTCTTTACGAAGGCTTATATTTTCATTTTTTAAGCTTTCGCGTTCTGCTGCTTTTATAAGGGTTAAAAGAATTTCGTCAGGTTTAAAAGGTTTGGATATATAGTCGTATGCGCCCAGCTTCATTGTTTCAATGGCAAGGTCGATAGTGCCGTAAGCTGACATGGTGATTACGGTGGTATCAATATTTCTGTTTGATATTTCCTTTAAAAATTCTATGCCGTCCATTTCAGGCATGCGGATGTCACAAAGGACGGTGCTTATTTTGTCGTTTTCAAGAATCTCGATTCCGGCGCGTCCGTTTTTGGCCAGGAAAACCTTATAGCCTTCTTTCTCAAGCAGTGATTTGAGAAAATGGCGCATATTTTCTTCATCGTCGATTACCAACAGCCTTTTTTTTATGGGCATTTAAAGCGGTCTCCCCGAAAGCGGTATTTTAATTGTAAAGGTTGTGCCTTTGCCGGGACAGCTGGAAAGTTCGATCTCCCCGTTTAACGACTTAATAATTCGATGAACATTGGAAAGGCCTAAGCCCGTTCCTTTTCCTTCTTCTTTTGTGGTAAAGAAAGGATCAAATATTTTATTCCGGTCATTTTCAGATATTCCGATACCCGTATCCGTTATTATAAGAAAGATTCTATCTTCTTTATCACTGCTGTCAAGTCTGGAAGTGATTGTCAGTGTGCCGCCGTCCGGCATTGCATCACGGGCATTCAGCGCAAGGTTGATGATAAGCTGCTGTACCTCTTTTTCATCTGCATATAACAGGGGAAGGTCATCTGCAAGTTCAAATGCAGGCGTGATCTTTTTAAAATCTTTTTGACAGGATACAAGCGAAATAGCTTCTTTTATGATTGTATTAATGTCGAGTCCCCGGATGTTCTGCCGGCCGGGTCTTGAATAGTCAAGAAAATCACGGACAATGGTGTTTACCCGCTCTGTTTCTTTTTCCATTCTTTCAAGATAATCAGCACGTTCTTTTTCATCCGTGTTTTTATCCTTCAGCATATGAATATAACCCAGGAGGATACCGATCGGGTTACCTATTTCATGGGCGATTCCGGCTGCCAGCCTTCCTACGGACGCAAGTTTTTCAGCGTGTATAACCTCATCGTGGGCCTGTTGGAGTTCCCTGTTTTGTTCTTCAAGCTTTTCAACCTGTTCCTGTATTTTCCCCTTTTCTTTTTTTAGATTTTTAGAAAGTGTGTTAAGGGCAGCAGACAGCTTTCCGACTTCATTTTTGTCTGAGAGAAAAAGAGGGGTCTGCGTGAGATTTCCTTCAGAGATGTTTTCAGTTAACTTTATCAGTTTGTTTATGGGGCCGACAAGATATCTGGAAAGGAGAAAAAAGCCGAAAAGAATAAGTATTATTCCATCAAAAATAATGTAAACAAGTATTGATCTTTCTGCTTTTGCAATGCTTTTCTGAATCTGGCTGAAGGGGAGAATGATCTTAAGTATGCCTGCCTGCCTGTTTTTAATATAAACCGGGCCGGCAATAACAAGTTGTGATCCTGAGGTTTCGGTGCCGGGAGAGATCCTTTTATATAATGATTTATTGGTTGCGGCATGTTTAATGTCCATATCATCAATATGCTGACCCTTTTTATTGCCTTTGGTATCTGCAATTACCTGATGTCCGTTGTTTACAAAAAGGATTCGGCTGCAGATCTTATCTTTGACCAGTCCATCCATTACGGGCTTTATGTTTGATGCGGAAATTTTTTTATTTTCAGGACGACTGGTTTTGATATGGGACAGGGTCGATTCAACCATGGAAAAAACAGCTTCTCCGGACCAGGTACGCTGTTTTAAGATCTCACGTTCGGTTACCTTTAAGACAACAAAGCTTATGAGGACTATTGCTGCGGTCATCAGCAGGCTTATGTTCCAGAATATTGTTGTTCTGAGTCCGACTTTCATTGGATGTATTATATGAGGATTTAAGTTTTAAAGTAAATTGTCTAAACCTTAATCTGTTTTGAACTTCGGATTCTGCTTTTTACTCCTCACTTTTTACCGCTTAATTTTACCGGCCAAGATTTAAGTAGAAGTAGACGATCTGTTCGCCCCATAAAAGAGAGAGAAAGGCGCCGGCAGAAAGAAATGGGCCGAAAGGTATAGCATATTTTGTGTTTTTGCCTTTAAACAGGATAAGAATAATCCCAATAAAGCTGCCGATAAAAGCACCGACCATAAGTGTTGTGAGTGCGCCTTTCCATCCGAGAAAAGCCCCGATCATTGCAAGAAGTTTGATGTCACCGCCCCCCATGCCGTCCTTTTTTGTCAGAAGATGATAACCGGCAGCAAAGATATAAAGTATGCCTCCTCCTGCAAGTATGCCGATAGCAGAGTTTAAAGGTGTTACCCATGGCACAAAAAAAGAAAAAATAAAACAGATAATAATTCCGGGAAGGCTGATCCTGTCCGGAATGATCTGATGCTCAAGGTCGATAAAGGTGATCACGATGAGTGCTGCTGAAAAAATAAAGCTCAGCAATAACGGGAGCGATAAACCGAAAAAGAAATAGAGAAGAACAGCAGTCAGCGGGGTGATGAGTTCAACAAAGAAATACTGAAAGGATATGGGCGTTTTGCAGTTCCTGCATTTACCTCCCAGGATTATATAGCTTATCAGCGGTATATTAAAATAGAAGGGAATGGGCTTTTTGCATACGGGACAGTGAGAGGCCGGATAGGCAATAGACATCTCTTTCGGCATTCGGAGAATGCATACATTTAAAAAACTTCCGACGGCGCTTCCAAAAAGGAAAAGTGATAGCAGTATGAACCATTCAGGCATTATTTTTTACCCCTCAACAGGTTTTTCGTAGGTAGTGTTTTTTTTTAATCCAGAGACCGGTGCAAAATGTTGCGAAGATCACACCTGCACAGATGCCGAACTTTAATATTCTGCTAAATTTCTGACCCGTTAGCGTAGCCATTGAGTTCTCATACATTTTATATATAACAAGTATGGATGTAAACAGAAAGGTTAGAAGTGCGCCTGAAAATATAAAAACAAGCTTCGTCAACAAAATCTGTGGGTAAAAAAACAATTTACACCACTGATCCTTTTTAAGACACAAACGGACGGGTTGAAAATAGATGAACATCGAACATCGAACGTTCAACATCG
>CAYLYF010000173.1:0-5992 GCA_964387595.1 uncultured Thermodesulfobacteriota bacterium
AAGGATCAGTGGTGTAAATTGTTTTTTTACCCACAGATTCTGTTGAAGAACCTAATTATCTAACCTTTTCCATAACTATGAATTGACATTCAATTATCAATATTGGATAAATATTTTATATAAACGATTTCACTCAGGGAGGATAAACACAGTGGGGAAAAACAATATCATTTTTATGGAAGTCATCGAATGGTTTGATGAAACGGGAAAAGAGCTGGTACACAGGATCCCGGAAGACGGCTCCGGAGAAATAAAATACGGTGCGCAGCTCATTGTACGCGAAAGCCAGTCTGCCATATTTTTTTACAACGGCAAGGCCTATGACGCCTTTCCTCCCGGCCGCCACACCCTTCAAACCGCAAACATCCCCCTGTTGACGAAAGTGTTAAGCCTGCCCTGGGCCATGACCAGTCCCCTGCGTGCAGAAGTCTATTTTGCAAACATGAAAGTGTTCCCCAATTTAAAATGGGGGACCCGTGATCCGGTTGCCTTTAAGGATACAGAGCTCGGCCTGATCCGCCTGCGGGCATTCGGCATGTTCAATATCCAGGTGATTCAGCCGGTTCTTTTTATTAACTCTCTGGTGGGAACACAGGGTGTTTTCAGCACAGAAGAGATCGAGAAATATTTAAGTAAAGTGATTGTATCCCGGTTTAATGATTATATCGGCGGCAACCTTGACTCTTTTATCAATCTTCCGGGTCAGTATGATGAAATGGCTGACGGACTGAAAAAAAATCTCCGGGAAGATTTCAGCCGTTTTGGACTGGGCCTTCAGGACCTTTACATTAATTCCATCACCCCTCCTGCTGAAGTACAGCAGGCCATAGATGATAAAAGCAGGCTGGGTGTTTTTGATGACCTTAACAAGCTCATGAAAATGAAAGCGGCAATGGCCTTTGAAAAAGCCTCCGAATCAGAAGGAACCGCCGGGGCGGGAATGGGAATGGGTGCCGGATTCATGATGCCGGCAATGTTCGGCAGCATGATGCAGAACCGGGAAGGCAGCGAAAGGCCCGAAATGTCTGAGACCTGTCGCGACTGCAAAAATCCGGTCAGCAGAGATGCCCGGTTTTGTCCCAGCTGCGGACACCAGTTAATCGTTTTCAGACAATGCGCAAACTGCGGCAAGAACATCTCTCCCAACGCCCGGTTTTGCGCTAAATGCGGACAGCCGGTAGAACAAAAGCCCAAAGAAAAAAACTGTCCGCATTGCAAATGCGTAAACCTTCCGGATTCCATGTTCTGCAATCAGTGCGGTGAAAAGCTTGAATAGTGGATGGATCATTGAAGAACAGTGCCCGCAATGCGGCGCACCCGTAACACTTAAGGAAACAGACCGGCTCTTCTCATGCACCTTCTGCAGGGTTAAACTTTATATCATGTCTTCCGGCTTTTTTAGATATTGTATCCCGCCGCCGGAAGACCTGGAAGAAGAAATCGTTTATGCCCCCTACTGGCGTTTCCGGGGCATGTCCTTTTCCTTAAGTCAACAGGGGCTTAAGCACCGGGTCATTGATACCAGCTTTCCGGCAACCGGATATGATTTCCTCCCGCCATCTCTGGGTTTAAGACCGCAGACCCAAAAATTAAAATTTATGTCCCCTGAAATAAAAGGAAAATTTTTAAAACAAAAAATCCCGTTTAAACAGATATTTTCAAATATTAAAGCAGAAGAAAAAACATCAGCCGAACAAATTGAAAATCCTTCTGTTTTTCTCCAGAGTTTTATTGGAGAGACAACCAGCCTGATATATGCGCCTTTTTACCTTAAAGACTACAGGTTCCACGATGCCATTTTAAAAAGCCCGGTGCAGACAGAGTCAGACAATAAACCCCGGTCCGTTCCTCTCGAAAAAACCCAAAACTGGAACAGATCCTTTCAGCCCACACTCTGTCCTCTTTGCGGGTGGGATCTAAACGGAGAAAAAGAAAGCTGTATTCTAATCTGCAATAATTGTCATTCAGCCTGGAAAGCGTCTCCTTCTGGATTTAAAAAGGTCCGGTTTGAAGTTATTCAGATACAGGGTGATAATATCCTTTACGTCCCGTTTTGGAAAATGCAGACCAATGTGGATGAGCTGCAGCTGCACACCTATGCTGACCTGGCCAGATTTGCAAACATCCCGAAAGCCGCAAACCGGGCCTGGGAAAAAGAAAAACTGTATTTCTGGTCACCCGCATTCAAGGTGGCTCCAAAACTGTTTTTGCGCCTGTCAAAACAGCTGACTCTTTCACACTTTATGGAAAAGGGTCAGAACAAACCCGAAAAAACAGAACTTCACTTTTTCCCGGTAACCCTCCCTGCTGCAGAAGCAGCCCAAAGCATAAGAATCACACTTGCCCGGCTGGTTACCCACAAAAAAAATGTTTATCCGATGCTTCCGGACCTTAAAATTAACGTACGCGGTTCCTCTCTTATTTATCTCCCTTTTATCGTTCGGACAAACGAGGTCGTACAGCATCACCTGAAATTCAGCATAAACAAAAACGCATTAAAATTCGGCAAAAACATTTAATATTTATGGCTTAATCATAAAAAAAATACGAAAATGGCTGCTGCAAAAGGATAACATAATGCAGTTTATAGATACCTCTTGCGTTTTTCGGATTAAATTGTTATCAATTTATAAAATGTTAATTATTCATGCCCGATGTAAATCCCGCTCTGTGGAAAAAGATGTACCGCTATGAAGGTTTCCAATGGGACCCTGAAAAATCGGGACCCCGTTTTACTGGAACCACGGGGAAATGGCTATTTTACAACAATTTCGTATCTAACATATAGACGCTTTACTCTTTTTAATTAAATATCGGACTTGTAATAATGGACGAAAAAACACCCGAAGAAAAAAGAAAATCTGAAGAGCCTGAGTTTACGCTGGAACCCGTTCAGAAAGAATCAAAAACCGAAGAACCCGAATTTACCCTGGAGACTTCACCGGACGCGCCTGAAGAAAATACCGGACTTACCCTTGAGGCACCAGAGGAAGAACCGCAACAGGAGAAGCCTTCTTTTACCCTTGAACATTCCGAAACCAAAGCTCAACCGGAAGAACCAAAAACCGAAGAACCCGAATTTACCCTGGAGACTTCACCGGACCAGCCTGAAGAACCTCAGCTTAATCTTGAACCGCCTAAAGAAAAAACTCAGCCGGAAGAACCTCAGCTTGATCTTGAACCGCCCAAAAAGGAAGCTCAGCCGAAAGCAGACCAAACCGAACAAAAGCCAATTGAAGAACTTGTGGTTGATACTGAAATTGACCCCTCCCCGCCCTCCGAAGATAATTCCCATGATGATGATAAAAAAAGCACCCAATATGGAAAAGGTGTATCCAGACGCTTTGATCCGAGAAGGACAAAAGTCAGAGAAAACGGCGAAGAAAAATTTGAGCCCCAGATCTCCTTTGCTAAAGGAACAGCCCAGGACGGACCGGCACCGAGAGCATCCGCCGCTGTTTTAAAAAACCCGAAAATTATCATCCCGGCAGCCATTGCATTAATAATCATTGTTGCTGTCCTGATATTTATGTTTAAACCGGATAGCCCCCCTGTAGAACCCCAAAAGAAACTTCCGAAAAAAACCGCTATAAAGAAAAAACCGGCACAAAAAAAACAGGCGGTGGTGGTTAAGGAAAAAAAAGAAGCAACACCACCCGCAATACAGTACAAAAAATATTCAAATAATGTTTTTTCCCTTAAACTCCCCGAAGGCTACAAAACCGCAACTGATCCAAGCACAAATGTGAATAAGCTATTTTTTCTGTACGGAAAAAATATCAAGGTACAGATCATCTACTGGAAACAAAACAGGGAGTGGAACCCTGAAGAAATGATGTACAATAAAATTGAGGAAGTTCAAAAAGAAAAAACCAGCTCAAATGCACTTCGGGTAAACAACTATGGTCTTATTAATATAAGCGGCTGCAGAGGGTATGAGATCGTCATGAGCGGTATCCGGAATTATACCTTTTCTAAAGCAAAAATCTACTCTCTTTACGGCAAAGGAAAAATATTTTTAATAGATATTGACTGTAAAAATTCAAAAGATCCAGATGTTTTAAAAATATTTAATGCGGTTAACAATTCTATTGCAAAGACATTGAAGATAAAGTAAAAAATCACCTGTAAAGATCCAGGCAAACCTTAACTTGCCGGAACATCAGTTAACATTTAAGCTCAGAAAATAAAAGGTCCCTTCATCATTGCAAGACAGTAAGCGCCCGCTATTAACACTGCACAAGATCCGGCGCTTTATCTTTCAGGAACACCTTTTTGAAAGGTAACAAAAATTGGCTGTAGAAATTTCAGCATCCTATACATACATCGATACGGATGAAACATTAAAAGACCTGATCTTAAAAGCAGAAAAATCAAAAAGGATAGCGGTTGACACAGAAGCTGACAGCCTCCATCATTATTTTGAAAAAGTCTGCCTGATCCAGCTCACCTTTAATAAAACCAATTATATCATTGATCCCCTTGCAAATATTGATCTTTCAAAATTTCTGGATCTCCTTTCAGAAAAACCGCTGATACTGCATGGAGCGGATTATGATCTTAGGATGCTTCAATCCTCCTTTGGCTTTCGCCCTAAAAACAAGATCTTCGATACCATGATCGCGGCCAAACTGCTGGGATATGAAAAGTTCAGCCTGGCCGCACTGGTTGAGCACTTCTTTGACATTGTCCTTAAAAAACAGGGTCAAAAATCAAACTGGTCAAAAAGGCCCCTGTCAGAATCACAGCTTAAATATGCATGCAATGACACCCATTTTCTTGAAAAAATAGCCGAAAATCTTACCGCAGAACTTAAAAAGTTAAACCGGTACAGCTGGTGCAGTGAGACCGTTGATTTTTTGGTTCAGTCCACCACCAGCAACAGAGAACGTAATCCGGATACGGTCTGGCGGGTAAAAGGAACAGGACTGTTAAAAGAACACCAGCTGATCTTTTTACAGAAGATATGGCAATGGCGTGAAAAAACTGCCGCAAAAAAAGATATTCCTACCTTCAAAATAATGGGAAACAGTCAACTGATCGAACTTGCGGCCTGGGCAGCAGACAACCCTTCACGCAGTACAGAAGATTTTCCGGGACTGCCGAAAGGCTATTCCGGCAGCCGTGTGGAAACACTGGAAAAAGCAATTGAAAAAGCGCGCAGCGCAAAAAAGACAGTCTGGCCGAAATTTAGAAAACGAAAAAAACCGGTTCACAACAAACCGGGCTTTAAAAATCTGGTTAAAGCGTTAAAAGAAGAATGCGTTCTGGTCGCGGAAGATCTCGGCATGAACCCGACAGACATTGCCAATAACGCGGCCCTTGAACTTCTCGCCAGCGAAAGACCCACAACCTTAAAAGAAGTTTCCGATTGCGGACACATCATGAAATGGCAGGCAAAACTTCTTTACCCCTGCATCCAAAAGATCATTAAAACCCCTTAAAAGCTTCTCTTCTCGCAGAGTTCGCTGAGTACTCAGAGCAAGATTTTGATTTTGATTAAAGGGAAACCACTCTTTTATTCTTTTACGCTTTTGATTTTCATCAAGCGAAGCGCTCTTCAAATTAAGCCTTTAGGGCAGTTTCTGTTTTACTATAGCCTCGGGACAGCTGGGCTACCGTTTGAACAGTTTTAACGGATAAACATGAAATTTCAAAGTTCAAATTAAAAATGTCAAATGAAACTAAAAAACACCAATGCCAAACTCATTTATCCTTTTTGTGCTTTTTCTTTTTTGGCATTCATTTGTCATTTGAACTTTGACTTTTGGCATTAGATTAAACTTCACCAGCCGTCACTTAAAACATATGGCTACACGTTATAAAAATGCTCTAGCTTAATACTCCTCGAGGCTGGAAGCCGCTCCTCAAGTATAACGCTCATTTCTGATAAATATTATTTATTTTAGAACAAACAATCTTTTCATCCAGCTTATATAGAGCCTGTCCAAAAACATAAAGTGCTTAAGTGACAGTGGGGAAAAGATCTTAA
>CAYLYF010000174.1:0-5988 GCA_964387595.1 uncultured Thermodesulfobacteriota bacterium
ACGGAATTTCTTAAAAAGGCAGCTTCTGCGGAGTGTAACGGCAGGCTTTTTCTTGCACTTGAAGGCGGATATCATATTGAAGGGATAACCGAATCCGTTAAACAGACAATATTTTCACTTTCTTCCATCTGATTTTATGATAAAAACAATACTTAAGATATATTGGATAGTTACAGATAACAGTTAAGTGTATACCTTAGGTTATTTAAAACTTTTTCACTCTTTTTAATATTTACTTTTTGCAGTTTTATTATTCTCAATGAAACGGTCTAAAAGAGCTTCCTTGAGGTTTTGAGGGGGCTCTTTTTATATAATAAATCTCTTGACATTATGGATAGTAACTGTATAAATTATCTGAACAAATATAAATTTTAAAGAACAGTGTAAAAGGCAGTAAAATGGGTTTTGATGAACTGACCAATAAGATAGAAGCAATGATCCAGCATTATGAGATAATGAAACGTGACTCAGAACAGTTCGAGACTCAACTGCAGAAAAAAGAACATGAGACACTGGAAGTAAAAACAGAACTCGCAAAAGTATT
Organism: uncultured Thermodesulfobacteriota bacterium; assembly: GCA_964387595.1. Lineage (GTDB taxonomy): Bacteria > Desulfobacterota > WTBG01 > CAIYCZ01 > CAIRTM01 > JAHEEI01. Next base: position 545 of record CAYLYF010000174.1, read on the forward strand.
AAAAGAAAGGGATATGATTAAACAGAAGTTGGGGAGCATAATATCAAAGGTCGATGATTTAGGTTTAATCTAGATGGTATAAGCTTATGGGTGGATCCGTACCAATTGAAATAATGGGTCAGAAATTCTTTCTAAAAGATACACACGGAAAAGAATATATAGATCGTGTGGAGAAGTACATCAATGAAAAGATTGATGAGGTAAAGGGCCCGGGGGGATCGTCAATTACCACATACAACCTGATGGTACTTGTTGCCCTTAATCTGGTTGACGATTGTTTCAATAAAGAAAATGAAATTAAACATTTGCAGGAAACAATAGAAGAACGCTCAAATAATCTTATTGAATTTATTGATGCAAATATGTAAGATACTATTTAGAAAAAATCATCATAAAAAACGATTCAAACAATTTTCCTGGAGGTTTTTTTTTTATAAGGTGGACCCAATTGTTATTATGAAAAATAAACAGTATTTGATGTATAGCAGGATTTTGAAGTATACGGTTTAGTGTGAAAAGAAATTTTATAATCTTTACATTGCTCTGTTGTAAACAGTCTTAATATTTATAATAATTTTCTTTTAAAAACGGTTTTAAATAAATGGTTCAGGCAAAGCACAACAATATGAACTTTGATCAGGGAATTATCCTGTTTGAACTATTTTAGATAATACCTGCCTTTTTTAACACACTATTTCTTTTCTTCGTAACCTTTATTCTCCTGTCGTAGTAACACTTCAGAGTTTAACTTTAGTATTAGACAATTTCATAAACATAACGGCTCTATAATATATAAAGCCATAATCAGAATGATATTTTTCGGTCTTATTTAAAATTTGACCATAAATAGAGAAGGAGGTTTCATTGGACCCGATATTAGCGTTTATTATTATTATTTTAGGAACAGTAGCCGGCGTGGTAATCGGTTTTTTCCTCAGGAAAAAACTTGTTGAGAGCAAACTGGCGACGGCAGAAGAGGCTGCAAAAAAAATATTTGCAGATGCAAAAAAAGATTCTGATACCCTTAAAAAGGAAGCCCGGCTTCAGGCAAAGGAAGAACTTTACAAGTCAAAGGCAGAATTTGAAAAAGAATCCAGAAATAAGAAATATGAGATGCAGAAGATGGAAAAGCGTCTCAGCCAGAAAGAAGAAAATCTGGAAAAGAAAGTAAATCTGCTTGATCAGAAGGATATCTCAGTTGCAAAACGTGAAAAATCTCTTGAGGTTCAGGAAAAAAGAGTAAAAGAGATGGAAGATAAATATACGGCAGCACTTGAGGAGCAGAAAAGTCAGCTTGAGAAAATATCCGGTATGACTTCTACTGAGGCTAAAAAGCTTCTTATGCAGAACCTTGAAAACGAAGCAAAACTTGAATCAGCAAGAACCATAAGAAGGATTGAAGAGGAAACAAAGGAAAATTCAGACAAGATCTCCCGAAATATTATAGCCATGGCAATACAGAGATACAGTGCCGACTATGTGGCTGAAAAGACTGTTTCACTGGTCAATCTTCCCAACGATGAAATGAAGGGAAGGATAATAGGCCGGGAAGGAAGAAATATCAGAGCCATAGAGCAGCTCACCGGTGTTGATCTTATTATTGATGATACGCCGGAAGCTATTTTGATATCCTCCTTTGATTCCATAAAGAGAGAAATTGCAAGAATATCTCTTGAAAAACTGATTACCGATGGAAGAATACATCCTGCCAGGATCGAGGAGATCGTAGATAAGGTTAAACTTGAGATGGAGGGCACCTTGCGGGAAGCCGGTGAACGGGTGACCTTTGATGTGGGAATACATAAGATAAACCCGGAGATTATAAGACTTCTTGGAAGACTCAAATACAGAACCAGTTATGACCAGAATGTGCTTCAGCATTCTCTGGAGGTCTCTTATCTGTGCGGCATGATGGCGTCAGAACTTGGGATTAATGTGAAGTCAGCTAAAAGAGCTGGTCTTTTACACGATATCGGTAAAGCGGTGGATCATGAGGTAGAAGGGTCCCATGCGCTTATCGGTTCTGACCTGGCTAAGAAACATGGGGAGAGTGAGGATATTGTCCATGCTATTTCGGCACATCATGACGATATAAAGCCTCAGACGGTTATGGCCGTACTCGTACAGGCTGCGGATGCGCTTTCAGCCGCACGTCCCGGCGCACGCAGAGAAATGCTGGTCACCTATGTCAAACATCTTAAAGATCTTGAGAATATAGCGAATTCATTTGATGGTGTAAGCAAGTCATATGCTGTTCAGGCCGGACGTGAGATCAGGGTTATTGTGGAGAGTAAAGATGTCTCTGATGATTCTGCAGTTGTCGTGTCCAGAGATATCGCAAGGAAAGTTGAAGAGTCCTTAACCTATCCGGGACAGATCAAAGTAACTGTGATACGTGAAACAAGGGCGATAGAATACGCTAAATAGGCTGATGAAGCCCAAATCTCCAGCAGAAATTTTAAAGACCCATGAAGTTACTGTTTATCGGTGATATAGTTGGTAAGTCAGGGAGGAAGGCGGTAAGAGAACTGCTGCCTTTGCTTGCTGACACATACAGTCCTGATATTGTAATTGCCAATGGTGAAAATGCTGCCAACGGATTTGGCATAACCGTAAAGATTGCCCAGGAACTTTTTGATTTTGGAATTGGCGTTCTAACATCAGGAAATCATATCTGGGATAAAAAAGACGTATTAGAATTTATCCAAAAGGAAAGCCGGCTGATCCGTCCGGCAAACTATCCTGTGAGTGCACCCGGCAGGGGGGCAACTGTCGTTTTGACCGGTGGCGGGCATAAGATCGCAGTGCTTAATCTGTCCGGCAGGATATTTATGGATCCCCTGGACTGCCCTTTTATGGCGGCTGAAAGAGAACTTGAAGCCCTGAAGCGGGAGACCAATCTAATCGTTGTTGATTTTCATGGAGAGGCCACATCAGAAAAAATAGCAGCCGGCTGGGAGCTTGACGGCAAAGTGACTGCCGTTCTGGGGACGCATACCCATGTCCAGACCGCAGACGAAAGAATCCTGCCTGGCGGAACAGCATATATTTCAGATGTGGGGATGACAGGTTCTTTTGATTCTGTTATCGGTATGGAGAAGGATATCTCAATTGAGCGGTTTAAGACACAAATGCCTATCCGTTACAGGGTCGCTAAAGACGACCTTGGATTGAATGGTGTACTGGTGGATGCTGATGAGGCAACAGGTAAAGCAACAAATATAAAAAGAGTTCAAATTAGAATATAAAACAGATCAATGATCATAAGAGTCCGGATATGACGATATTAAATGCATATGAAATTTTAAAACAGCGTGGTTTTGTGGAACAGGTAACAGACGAAGAGGCGATGGATGATATCCTCAAGTCCGGCATTACCTGTTATGCAGGCTTTGACCCTACTGCAGCAAGCCTGCATGTGGGACATTTGCTGCCGATCATGGCGCTTGCCCAGATGCAGCGGGCTGGAAACCGGCCCATTGTGCTTGTGGGCGGCGGGACAGCAATGATCGGGGATCCCAGCGGCAAAAATGAGATGCGTAAAATACTTACGCCTGAGGAGATCGCTGATAATGCTGAAAAAATCAAACAGCAGTTCACAAGTTATATTGATTTTTCCGGAGATCATGCGGCGCTGCTTTTAAATAATGCCGACTGGCTGACCTCTGTAAAATACATAGATTTTTTAAGAGACATTGGCAGACATTTTAGTGTTAACCGGATGATCGCTGCCGAGTCTTACAAAGCAAGGCTTGAGACCGGCCTTAATTTTATTGAGTTTAACTATATGCTTCTTCAGTCTTATGATTTTTTGTACCTTTTCAAAGAGCATCAGTGTTTACTGCAGATCGGCGGAAATGATCAGTGGGGAAATATCGTGGCAGGGATCGACCTTATCAGAAGGTCGGCATCCGGCAGTGCCTTAGGCTTGACCTTTCCGCTGATTACAACGGCTTCCGGTGCAAAAATGGGAAAGACAGAGAAGGGTGCCGTTTGGCTGGATCCTGATCTTACCTCTCCATATGACTATTATCAGTACTGGATAAACACAGATGACAGGGATGCGGAGCGTTTTCTGGCATATTTTACTTTTCTTGAAATGGAAGAAATTGCAGACCTTGTTAAAGGCGGACCTGAAAATATCCAACAGACTAAAGCGGTTCTTGCTTATGAGGCAACGAAGATAACCCATGGAGAAGAAGAGGCCCTAAAAGCAAGGGAAGGCGCAAAAGCGCTTTTTAGCGGTGATGCCGGTGCTCTTGATTCTGTTCCGACCACAGAAGTAGAGGCTTCAAGATTAAAAGAGGGGATACCGGTATTTATAATGTTTGAAGAAACAAAGCTGTCAGGGACACGAAGTGAGGCCCGCAGGCTGATAAAAGACGGCGGCGGCTATATAAACAATATAAGGGTAACCTCTTTTGATGAGATCATAAATGAAAGCCATGTGAAGGACAATATTATACTTTTGCGGGCAGGTAAGAAAAAATATCATAGAATAGTGGTGAAATGAACGCTCACCTTGAACCCTTGAGAGGGGTTTGCCTTCTGTTAACCGGGACAAAATAATCACCAAAACTTGAAGAATTTCTCCTGAGGACATAAATAAGCTTTAACTTATAAAGTTTATGGACGTTTATTTGCTGAAAATCAAAAATTTTCAATCCAGAAGGAGACAATAGCAGAATATTAAGCTATAATGTAAGTATATACATTCGTAAGAAGGTTGTTTGGATGTCATTTTATTGTAGTAATTAGTCATAATTGTTACCCATTTTTGATGGAAAAAGAGCTAAGTGTCGAATATAAATTTTCAGCTAAATTGAAAAGTTAAGGAAAATCAATAGGAAATTTTTAAAGTCATTTTTTAAAGGTTAAATTATAATAAAAATGACATATAAATTAAAAAAACAGTTGACAATAAAAGTTACTGATATATACTGTGTGGATAATTTGGTGACACACACGAGTCACAACAAAGTTCTCTGAAAATTGAATAGGGAAGGTTATTTTCATTGAGTAAATTACAAGATTAGATTCTTCAATTGAAGAGTTTGATCCTGGCTCAGAACGAACGTTGGCGGCGTGCTTAACACATGCAAGTCGTACGAGAACGTCCCGGCTTGCCGGGATTAGTAAAGTGGCGCACGGGTGAGTAACACGTGAGTAATTTCCCTCCAAGCTTGGGATAACATTGCGAAAGCGATGCTAATACCGGATAAGACCACGGTATCATATGATACAGTGGGAAAAGGTGGCCTCTGTATATGCTATCACTTGGAGATAAGCTCGCGGACCATTAGCTTGTTGGTAGGGTAATGGCCTACCAAGGCTGCGATGGTTAGCTGGTCTGAGAGGATGATCAGCCACACTGGAACTGAGACACGGTCCAGACTCCTACGGGAGGCAGCAGTGGGGAATATTGCGCAATGGGGGAAACCCTG
>CAYLYF010000175.1:0-5887 GCA_964387595.1 uncultured Thermodesulfobacteriota bacterium
GCCTGTCTGTCCATTAAAACTTGAAATAAGCAAAATTGGGACAGGCTCTAGATAATTTAAAAAATCAATTGATGCATTGACTTCAGAGCCAAAAATTGTTGTGCAGGCATTCAGGAGGTCTGTTTCTATTGTCTGGACTTGCATAAAAGATACCATCAATAATAATATCGGGCAATGTTTTAAGAAGGATAGGGGTGGTTTTTTGAAGCGTTTAAAACGAAAAATGAATAAGGATAAAAAGCTGCTTTTATTAAGCAGCTTTACCGGAATCATTAGTCGGAGAACTTTTTTCAGTAGATTTGCTTTCTGATTTTTTATTGTCTTCTTTTTTTGGAGCTTCTTTTTTTGCATTTGGCTGTGATGAGTCTTTTTTATCTTTTCTGGCATAATCTGTCAGGTACCAGCCGGATCCTTTTAGCTGAAAAGAACAGTTTGAAACAAGCTTTTTTATCTCTGTGCTGTTACATTTGGGGCAGGTCTCTACAGGGGGGTCGTTTATTCCTAAAAACACCTCAAAGATTTCTTCACAGTTTTCGCATTCATATTCATAGATTGGCACTTCCTGATCCTCCAATGTTCTTTTTTAGTCAACAACCTTTAATTCAGCATAAATTAAAATAATAAGTATACGTATTTTACAAGAATTTGTCAATAATTATGATTTTTAACACGTTTATCCTGAAAAGTTTAATAATTCAGCATAAAGTATTTCCTGGTCAGAGACCATTTTATGAATATCAAATTCTTTAACCCTGCTGTTTCCTTTTTGACCCATTTGTTTAGCTTTTTTCGGGTTTTTCAGGATAAAAGCGGTTTTCTCCGCTATTCCGCTGATGTCTCCGGGTGAAAGAAGAAAACCGCTTTCACCATCTCTTACGGCTTCAGGAGAGCCGTTAACCTTTGTTACCACTACCGGTATAGATGCCGCCATGGCCTGGGGAATGACTCTGGGTAAACCCTCCCACCTTGATGTTAAAACCAGCACGTCAGCGGCATTGATTAGTTCAGGAACGTCCGTTCTCCATCCAAGCAGATGAAAGGATTTTTCCATTCCGGAGCTTTCAACTTCTTTTTCAACTTCCGGTCTTAAGGCACCGTCTCCTGCAAGAACAAAAACAGCATTGCTTACCTTCTTTTTAATAATAAAACAGGCTTTAACAAAGTCAAGCGGTGCTTTCTGGGGCTTCAGGCAGGATACCATCAGAACAACAGGTGCAGCCATCGGGATGCCAAGATCTTTCCGGGTCTCCTCTTTTCCTTTTTCCGGGTCTTTAAATTTTGAGATATCAATTCCGCTTCTGATGAGGGATATTTTTTCACGGTTAAACAGCTTGTGTTTTATCCCTTCTTCAATATTTGAAGATGAGACTGCGATGAAATGAGAAGTGATCATTGCGGTAATTTTTTCAAGCATGATATAGATGTGTTTTTTTAAAAAGGGCTGGAAATCATTAAACGGAAAGCCGTGAATAGAGTGTATGATGACTTTTATGCCGGCTGCTTTTGCGGCCCATCTGCCGAGTATGCCTGCTTTTGAACTGTGGGTATGGACAATAAGGGGTGAAGCCCCTGATTTTTTGCCTTTAATTTTTTTTAAAATTTTTACGATTTGAAAAAAAGCATTTATATCCTTGAATGGTCTTATTTCGCGGTTCAGGTCTTTGACGATGAAAAGGCCCTTAAATTTTTTAGCCTCATCCATCAGTTCGCCGTCCGGACCGGTTAAAAGATAAATCTCATATTTTTGAGGGTTCAGGTTCGAAACGGTAAACAGCGTATTCTGCTGAGCGCCGCCCAGTTCCATTTTTGTGATGATGTGGACGACTTTTATTTTCTGCATCTTAATTTCTCTGCAATCTCTTTGCCTTTTAAGATCGAGTCTTCCATGGCGGAGTAAGTCCAGCTGCCGTAGCGTCCAATAGAAAAAATACCATTTTGTTCCAGGTATTCAAATATAGACGGAAGCATCTTTTCCCGGAATTCATCAAAAACGACATAAGCATGTTCGATCTCAAGATATTTCTTTTCTATGATTTTATCACGCTCCTTTAAAAGACCGCATCTCCTTAACCCCTTAATCGCTTGTGCCATTATTTCATCTTCAGTCTTTTTTTCATCCGGAAGGGAGGAGACCTCAATGTAATAGGAGCTGGTGTTGTCCGGTGAAAGTGCCGGAGAGATGTTAGAGTAGCAGCCTACCCGGTAAAAGGGGTATTTTTCTTCAGGGAAATAGGTCCAGTGATGGTCGTTTGCACAGTTTCGGTCTATGCCGATGTTTAAATTCTGAACAGATACGTATCTTAACTTTTCAGCGGCGTTTCTAAACCTGTCCGGAAGACCGGTTATCTTTTTCAGCAGGCAGGGAAGGGGCAGGGTGGATACCAGGTATTCATAGTTTTGGCTTGTTCCGTCGCTGAAGGTAATTTCTTTTTTTGATGTATCTATTGAAACAAGTTCTTTGTTCAGCTGAATATTATCAATCAGTTTTGCCATGGTTTTCGGCAGGATATCGATGCCGCTGTTTTTCGGGTAATAGAAAGAGGCGTTGTATCCCATGCCGATATTTTTTATGCCAAACGCGCCCCGGATAGCGGCAGAAAGAGAAGGCTGGGGGATAGACCAGCTGGCCCAGGATCGGGTCATCCGGTCAAGCGGGCTGCGGTAAAGTTTTTCATTGTACGGAATGAAAAATTCATCAGAAATACCGCGGCCAAAAGTTTCAACGACCCAGTCTTTGAAGTTGTGGGCCTGGTCTTTTTGATTCTTAATCTTTTTCCAGATGAGGTCTGTGATGCATTTTAGAATTGTTTTTTTGGGAAGGCCGTGCAAATTTGCCTGAAATGGATAGGGCAGATACCGGTCTTTGGTAAACACCGATGCTATCCGGGTGATTTCCGTAAACGTATCCGGAAGTATCTGGTTGATGAACTTCAGGGTGTAAGGGTCTTTCATATGGAGCAGGTGACCGGTATAGTCAAAAGAAAAACCGTTCTGTGTAACGGAACGGCACAGACCGCCGGCTTCAAATTCTCTGTCAAAAATAGTGTAAGGAACATCCTTTAAATGACAGGCTGTGCTGAGACCCGTGAGTCCTGCACCGATAATGGCGATCATGGGAGCCTCATCATGATGCGGTCATGTCGACCTTGCTTAATAAAAATCCAACAATAAGGGCGATGCTGATCAGAACCATAAGGATACTCGCACATATTAAATTTGTGGGGCTCAGCATCATTAAAATACCGGAAAGTCCCAGAATTCCGCCAATTGCATAAGAAAAAAGAACAGTCTGTCTGGTGGAAAGCTTCCACTTGCGCAGGCGAAGCGCAAAGTGGTCCGGACTGCCGTACATCACCGGTATTCCTTTTTTTCTTCTGATAAACATTACAAGGAGTGTGTCAAATATGGGGATTCCCAGGATAACCGGAGGGGCCAGACAGGCCACAAGGTTATGTTCGGTATAGCTTCCGGTCATGGCCAGTGACCCGATGATCAGTCCCAGGAACATGCTTCCCGAATCCCCCAGATACATGGTGGCCGGATTAAAATTAAATTTTAAAAATCCCAGAAGTGCGCCGGCCAGAGATAGAGACAGAATAGCGATCATGGGCCGGTCGTTTACAACAGAGATGGTGAACAGGGTGATGCAGCAGATGACCCCGATGCCGGTTGAGAGGCCGTCCATCACATCAATAATATTAAAGGCATTAATCGTGCCCATGAGCCAGAAAAAGGTGAGAACAATACAGACCCAGTAAGGCAAAAAGAAAAGCTGAATATAGATGCCTGACCGGATAAGAATAAAAACAGCAATGGCCTGACCGGTAAGTTTGAGCTTGGGGTCGATGGTTTTAAGGTCGTCGATAATGCCAAGCATAATGATGATGGTTCCTGAAAGTAGGATGCCAAGTACTTCTTTTTCAAAGTCAAAGGTCAGGGCAACGGTGAAGATAAAAGCAATGTATACTGAAATACCGCCGAGATAAGCCACCGGTTTTTTTTGAAACTTAAGGGTTCCGTCAGGCTTGTCAACAATATTGTACTTTATGGCGGCTTCTCTTACAAAAGGGGTGATGTACAGAGCCAGACAAAGCGCAAGCATAAAGGTGAAAAAGTAGATAAACATAAAGATATTCCGGTGTTTATATTAAATACTGTTTCATAGTCTTACATATTTTATTAATATTATAAACCCGAATCTTGGTTTTTAACCTGAGCAAGAAGTGTCTCATAAAGGGCAGTTGTTTTATTCACGCATTCTTCAATTGAAAAATTATCAATAACATGTTTTTTTGCGTTAGCGCCTATCTTTTGGGTAAGGTCTTTATCGCTGATTAGTCTTAGAATAGCGTTTGATAATTCAGTTTCATTCCCGGGATTAAAGAGAAGTGCGGTTTCATTATCCGTAACAACCTCACTGATCCCCTCAATTTTAGAGGCAATTACCGGACGGCCCAGGGCCATTGCCTCAAGCAGTATGTTTGGGAGGCCTTCCCAGAGAGAGGGGATGGTGATGATGTCCATCTGAGAGATACAGTGATAAATGTTATCTGTTGTTCCCATAAAATCAACATATTCATCAAGGCCATGCTTTTTCACCCTATCTTTTAAACTGTTTTCATCCGGCCCTTTTCCAAAAAAATAGACCTGTATGTTTTGCTGCTCTGAAAGAAGTATTTTGACCGCTTTTAGAAGTACGGTGTGACCCTTCTGGCTGTCCAGTCTTCCGATAAGTCCTATGTTTGTTTTTGTTGTGTCAGTTTTAAAACGGTTTGTTGTTTTTGTTTCTATAAGGTTACAGTCCACACCGTTTTGGATGGTGATAATTTTATCCGGAGATATCTTTATCTGTTCTAGGGTAAACTTTCGTGCTGCTTCTGATACTGCGGTATAAATGGTGACAAAAGAAGAGGTCGTCCGGTCGACAAAGTGTTTTAAGGGTTTGTCCGCTTCAATAACCCGGACGGAAGAGATGATGTTTTTCACGCCGGCCAGTCTTCCGGCCAGCCTTCCAAAAATATTTGCTCTGAACAGAAAGGAGTGGATGATATCCGGTTTGGTGGTGCGGATAAGGAGGAAGAGTGAAACAAGAGCAGGGAGAAAACTTAATACAGCTGACACGCCTCCTGACTCGCTTAATTTCAGACAATAAAACCCATCTGTCTCCTGTTTTAATTTTTGTGCAAAGGCACCTTCTTTTTTTAAGGAGCAGACAAGGATGTCGTATTGTGTTCGGTCAAGCCTTTTAATGAGTTCTAAAAGTGCGCGTTCTGTTCCGCCCACATTTGTGCTGGTGATGATATATAATATGTTTTTTTTGTTTGGCATTTGCTGCTGTTTGACCTTTTTGTTCATTTTTAACTAATGTACACTATTCGTGAACAAAGATAAATAGTGAACAAATATTTATTGTAAGTAGATAAGATTCTGTTTTTACTTAATATTTAATATTTTTTAATTTCTCGGGGGCTGGCTGAAATGTCGATAACAGTCCGTTGCCTATTTCTGATGAAAGGAGTTTCCCTGTTATTTAAGTCGTCGTGAGCATATAAACAGCTAACAAACGTCCCCAAATAATTTTTCCCTTTTTTATCGCGGTTTCTATATTAAGTGTATAATTATGGTGCAAATGTAGAATTTTCAGCGCACAGCATAATATTCACTACCTTCTCTAGTTCTATTTTGCAGCCCTGTTTAATTACCTTTTATTTACTTATTGTATCTATAATCCTAAATAGCCCTCTTTCTTATTATATCAGTTGACAATTGTGTTTTGTTAATTGTAAGGTGATTTAAAACAACCGCTACTTCTATTCAATGTATTAGTTATTGGAACTAGTAGTTAGTTCCATAAATAATATAGTATAAATCAGGCAACTGAAACCTC
>CAYLYF010000176.1:0-1897 GCA_964387595.1 uncultured Thermodesulfobacteriota bacterium
GGTTGAAACACTTTTTGCCGAACTTGAAGAACGTTTCAGCAACGTCTCTTCAGACAAGCTTTGCACACAGATAAAAAATATTATTAAAAAAGATATTAAACAACGCCGAGAAGAAGCAGGCATCTAAAACCCGTTACGAAAGAACAGTCATGGACCTTGAAAAAGAAAAGATACGGCGGAAAATAAAATCCATAAAAAGCCTGCCCACGCTGCCGGAAGTCGCACAAAAAATCAGCAAGATGGTTGAGGACGACAAAACCTCAGCAACCGAACTGGGAAGGATCATATCAACTGACCCCGCAATTTCCGGAAGAGTCCTTCGCCTGGTAAACTCTTCATTTTATGGTTTTCCGGGCAGAATATCCTCCATATCAAATGCAATCATACTTCTTGGGTTTGATGTGGTAAAAAGTCTTATTATCAGCGTATCCGTATTTGAGATGATGGAAAAAGGGATACTCGGCCTGTGGGAACATTCACTTGGCTGCGCAATTGCAGCAAGATTTATCGCCAAAAAAGTCAAAGGCTGCGATCCAGAAGAAATTTCAGTTGCCGGCCTGCTTCATGACATTGGAAAAGTTGTAGTAAGCATTCAGCTGGCTGAAGATTATCAGGAAATAAAGAAAACAATCGAAGAAAAAAAGATCAGTTTTTCCCTGGCTGAAAAAGAAGTCCTCGATCTGACCCACGAAGATATCGGAGGCTGGCTGGCAGAGTCCTGGAACCTCCCTGTGGGTCTGCGCGAGCCGATCTCGTGTCACCATCATCCGCAACTGGCCCAGCAGGCTAAACTTTCAACAGCAATCGTTCATCTTGCCAACTTCCTTATAAGAGCGATGGGGCATGGTTCTGGAGGCGATCCCTGGGTGCCTGAACTCAACCGTAAAGCATGGGAACGTCTCGGGCTCTCCATGCAGGATCTTGAAGAGATCATCACCGATCTTGGCGATGAACTGGAATCCATGGAAACAGAAGAACTGATTTAGGAGAAAAAATGCCGTCACCCGGAAAAGATCTTTTTCTCATATCAAAAGATGAAAAAATCAATTCCCGGATCACAAAAAAACTGATTGAGAATGATTACACCATAATCACCAGCGGCTCAGTGGAAAAGGGCCTCGGAAAAGTATACGAAACACCTCCCGCCCTGATCCTCCTTCACGAACAGCTTCTCAAAGGTAAAGCCTTAAAGTTTCTTAAAAGCTTCAAACAGGACAACCTCTTTTCACATATCCCGGTTATCCTTATTGTCAATCCCGACTGGGAAAAAAAGAAAATAAACTGGGACAACTATCCGGTGGAAGACTACATAACCGAAACCTTCAGATCCGAGGAGATCCTGAACCGGGTAGCGCTTTGCGTCACCCGGTTTCACCGCGCTCTCGACCCCAACCCCCTGACCCGGCTGCCGGGCAACACCTCCATTTTAAGAGAGATCCAGAGTGCCCTTGACCTTAACCAGAAAACAGCACTATCCTATGTGGATGTAGATAACTTTAAAGCATTTAATGACAGGTACGGTTTTGCCCGCGGAGATGAGGCTTTAAGGATGACCGCACGCATACTGTCCAATGTGATTCACGGACTGCAGGAGGACACTGCTTTTATCGGCCATGTGGGCGGAGATGATTTTGTATTCATTACCCCTTTAGATAAGATGGATGATGCATGCAAAAGAATAATAGCGGGGTTTGACTCAATCGTACCCAGCCTTTATGAGGAAGAAGACAGAAAAAAAGGGACCATATACTCAAAAGACAGAGAGGGAAAGAAAAAATACTTCCCCATCATGAGTATCTCTATAGCCGTGGTGATAAATGAAGACAACAGACTTAAACATTACGGCGAAGTAAGTGAAATTGCTTCACAGCTTAAAAAACAGGTTAAGAAAAAAAAC
>CAYLYF010000176.1:1997-5715 GCA_964387595.1 uncultured Thermodesulfobacteriota bacterium
TTAAAACCTTTTTTCAGTTTCTTGATCTCGTTTTTAAGTCTGAACCGCTGTATAACATCAAGCAGATTACCGATGACAACACCCATAAAAAATGGGATGATAACGAGTCCCCATGCGGGAAAAGTGTATTTGATACCGGTATAATAAAGCAGGTCTACGGTATGCGTATTCTCCATGGAAAATGTCAGAAGTATTAATATGGTTAAAACAATACCGACTGTATTTATAAAAGTTCTCATATTTCCCCGTTTCTAGTTATAAAACCAGGTTAAACCTTTTGTTTTCGCTGCCTTTGCATGTCCGGCCCTTCAAAAACCAACAACGCTAACTCCGGCAAATATCCTTAAGGTTAAGATTTAAAAACCTAAAAATAAAATTAATTAAATACAAACTATTTAATATAGGCAGGTTTATAAAATAAAATTATAAACTCCTTCCTGTTTCACTTTTTTCAAGCGAGACGAGAAAGAACCTCCACTCTTTTAATAAAAAGCACCCCAAGAAATACTCATCTTATTTTAATAGACAACCTACAAGATATCTGATATTTTTTAAAAAACAACAACTATATAGATATCATACGGAAAAATGTTTGAAATTTCAATACAAAGCTCATTTGCTTCAGCACACAGACTGAGAGATTATAAAGGACAATGCGAGGCTCTCCACGGACACAACTGGAAAGTAGAGGTCTATGTCAAATCACAAAAACTGAATGATCTCGGCCTTGCCATTGATTTTAAGGACTTGAAAGAAATAACAAAAAAGATCCTTTCCGGCCTGGACCACAAATATTTAAACGATATACCGCCCTTTGATGAGATCAACCCTTCTTCAGAGAACATTGCCCGATTCCTGTTTAACCGGATAAAAGAAGAGATCAAAGACCCTTCTGTTTCAGTCTCAAAAATATCTGTATGGGAATCAGACACTTCATTCGCTTCTTATTTTGAAGAATAATTATTTTTTCTCCGGATAAAAAAATCATACAATTTACCCATAAATTTAGAAACTTTTAAAATGGACCTTAAGGACACACAGAGCCAAAAAGATCACCGAAAAATTGATATCAACAAAGTGGGTGTTAAAGGCATACGGTATCCCATCGTTGTTTTAGACAAAAAAAACAAGGTCCAGCAGACCGTGGGAACCATAAATATGTACGTCAGCCTGCCTCACCATTTTAAGGGCACCCACATGAGCAGGTTCATTGAGATCCTGAATAAATACAGACACGGCATCAGCACAAAAAACATCACCGAGATCCTGGTGAAAATGAAGGAAAAACTCAAATCGGAGTCAGCGCATATCGAAATAGAATTTCCATTCTTTATTGAAAAATCAGCACCGGTCACAAAGGCAAAAAGCCTTATGGAATACCGGTGTTATCTCTGCGGTTCACACGATGAAAGATCAGACCTTATCGTGGGCGTTGAAGTTCCGGTAACAACATTATGTCCATGCTCAAGAGAAATAAGCAATTATGGTGCGCACAACCAGAGAACAACCATTATGATAAAGGTGCGTTTTAATAAATTCTTCTGGATGGAAGACCTGATCATGCTGGCGGAAAAAAGCGCTTCAAGTGAAATATACCCTCTTTTAAAACGTCCTGATGAAAAATTTGTTACGGAAACGGCTTATGACAATCCTGTATTTGTGGAAGATGTGGTAAGGAACATGGCTGAACAGCTTGACAAAGACCCCAACATCACCTGGTACACCGTCGAATCAGAAAGCAGGGAAAGCATTCATAACCACAGCGCCTACGCCTTTATTGAAAAAGATGCGGGTTCATAAGGAGATGCCCCGCAGCAAGCTACGGGGTATCTCGGTAATTGATGTTCCCCGCCTACAAGGCGGAGCATCCCGGTATTTAATGTTAATTTCAGGATTGTGCCGATTCATCCCCGCTTAAAAAGCGGGGCTTTCTCAGCACCTTCCGGTAAGCTGGGTTCTTTTATATACATGTCGCTTGACTCCGCGCCAAGGTGCGGTCGGCGCGCCACGCGCCCGATCAATAACACGGGTCTATTTATAAACCTTTTCTATCCCCCTTTTACTAATATAAAAAAACATCGTATCTATTAAGTGTGAAATTGGTCACTTACTTATTCTGTTAAAAATGGCAGCATTAAATTATCAGCTGGTTCTGGATTTTAATAAAAAAATCTTTAAGAAACCTGTTTTTTTCCGATAGGATATATGTTTTAGAGCCGGACAATACATCAAGGATCATATTTTTATCGAGGGAAAAATAATTATCCACGGCTAAAAGCCGTGGTTTAATTTTATAATTATTATCAGAATTTAAAAGACAGTACAATTGTTGCTTTATAAAAGCACAAAACCCTACCTAAAGGAGGATATTATGAAAAGATCGATTAAGTTACTCAGTACAATCTTTGTGTTCACCCTAATCTTAACCTTTTCGACACAGCAAAATGCAGCAGCAGCCCCGATCGCATTTGACTTAAGTGCAGGAAACGAAGGGTTGTGGCTAGTACATAGTATATTTTAAAGTTTCGGATAAAGTCGTTTCAGCTTCGTTCGAGCATTATCTGTTTTAAACTGCCAGTCAACCTTGGTCTGGCAATTGTTTCTGCCAGTATTCCATGCTGCCACTTCAGATCGCATCTTCTCTATACAATCAATTCGACCAGCCAGACATTGACGCTTCAATACACTGATTTCAATCTCAGCTATGTTCAGCCAACCCCCATGTTTAGGAGTGTAATGAATTTCAAGACGTTCCGCCAGCCTTCTGGCTTCCTCCGGTGGAAAAGCCGTGTATAGAGAGGCTATGCTGTGTGTGTTGAGGTTGTCCATAACCAGAATCACCTTTTCAGCATCTGCATAACGATCTTCAAGCATTTCTTTAACAAAACATGCCCAGTCAATTCGTGTTCGCCGTTCAGTAATTTTAACCTTGCGCTTTCCCCCAAGCGGTTCTATCTCAATGAATATGCTTGCGACTCCTTTGCGAACATATTCATCATTCACCAAAACAGGGTGGCCAGGAGATGCAGGAATAACTTCATTCACCTCTCCGAGCAGCTGTACACTTGATTCGTCCATACATACAACCGGAAATTTTCGGTTGTATGGGCGTGCATAAACTTCAAGTATGTCTTCCATCGCCGCAACAAAACTTGCGTTTTGGTCGGGTGGTATTTTCCAGTATTTACTTAGATGAGGCTTAAGCTCATTTTTTTTAAGGTGTTACATACCGTCATCGGTGAAACGCTCGGTGCAATCTTCATTTCGACTATTTTTTCAGCCAATAGCCTTACCGTCCATCTCTTTCTACCTTCTGGGGCCTCTGTGCATGCCAAAGCCAGAAGATGAGCTTCAAATTCTCCTCCAAATTGAATTTCTCGCGGAGGTGTTACACGCTTTTTACGTTCTAAAGCGACAAGTATACCTTCCTCGACAAAACGCTTTTTTAAGTGCTCAAGACTTCTCGATGTTATTCCTAACGCTTCTGCCACTTTTGCAACAATCCAGTTGGGGCCATGTTCTCCGGCATCAAGCAAGAGTAGCGCTCTGGCATATAACACAGTTCGGGCTGCTCTTTTACCCTTAGTAGAAATAGCCTCCAACTCTTTCCGTTCTTCATTTGTTAAAGTTACTCTGTAACGTAGTGCCATGTCGTCCTCCTTTTCTATTTAGAGCCTGTCCAAAAATATAAAGTGCTTAAGTGACAGTGGGGAAAAGA
>CAYLYF010000177.1:0-5679 GCA_964387595.1 uncultured Thermodesulfobacteriota bacterium
TGGGATGATCTCCTTTCGACCGTCAATGAAGCTTTGAAAACTATGGAAACTTAAAATATAAGATGTAAAGCGATAATATAAAAACCACTGCCTTACCGACCGGTAACGAAAGAATTTTATTTGTGGATAATGAAGAGTTCCTGGGTAAAATCGGCAAGCAAATATTTGAACGACTTGATTATAAAGTTGATGTTCAAATAAGCCCTGAAGAAGCACTTGGCAAATTCAAGCAGGCCGCAGAGTTATATGATCTGGTTATCACAGATAAGACTATGCCTCATTTGACAGGCTTTGATCTGGCCCATGAGATACGAAAGATCAGGTCAGATATCCCGATAATATTATGTACCGGGTTCTGCGATAAAAGAGACCTCGCAATGGCACAAGAGTTAGGCATTGAAGAATTTATCATGAAGCCGATTAATAAACAGGAAATAGCCGAGACGATCCGAAAGGTGCTGGACAAAAAAGGACTCTGAAACATACAATACAAGATATTGTGGCCAGTAGTTTAGTCCTAATATAAAGTTAACAGTTTAACACCTTTTTCACCCCCCCTTGCTGTTTTGAAAAATCTTCGTAAAACATAAATAAACATATCTAAAATACTTTTGAAAGTAAGAAAATGGTTTTCAACCAAACAAATTACACCCATGAGAAAGGAACCAAGAGATGAAAAAAATAATGAAAATTAAGATCAGTCTGGGTGTAATGCTGGTACTTCTGTTTACCTTACCTGCCTGGGCTGACAATCTTCGGGATGAATTAAAGGCCCTGAAACAGCGCATCGAGCAGCTGGAGAAAAAGGTTTCCGAGCAGGACAGCAAGCTGTCCACTCAGGGTGATAAAATCAACGCCCAGTCAACCACCCTAGATGAAGTAAGAAAAGTGAAAGATGCCATCGGCAACCTTGAGCTCTATGTAGGAGCAACATCAATTATACAGGGTACCATTAATAATGATAGCAACACTAGCAAACTTCTGGGAATGGATGATGGTGACGACACGGATGCCAGCTACTCATTTAATATCGAGATCAGTTCTAAGGTCGGCGACAACGGTCTGGCCCTAGTCATGCTGGAAGGCGGCGAAGGAGACGGAATTGAGGACGAGGCCGGAGGCCTGACCTATGCAAACTGGGACGCGACCTGGGACGATGCCGATTTGCAGATCTCGGAGATCTGGTATCAGCATGAATTTCTTGAGGACAAGGTTCAGCTCACAGTAGGCAAAATGGATCCCTGGCGCTTCTGGGACCACAACGAAGTGGCAAACGATGAGACCTCCCAATTCCTATCCGGCAGTTTTTGCTCGAATGTTATTATTAATTTTCCTGACAAGTGGTATGCCTACGGCGGACGCCTGGGCTATTATCCCAATGATCTCATTGAGATCAATCTCGGATTTCTTGAATCCGACGGTGACTTCGAAGACCTTTTCGATAAAAACTTTATGATTGCTGAAGTCTGGTTTAAACCGAAATTTGGGGGCAAACAGGGAAACTACCACTTTTACGCCTTTCGTAACTCCGGCGACTTTTCGAAGCTGCGCCGACCTGATCGTCACGAAGAGAGCTCTGAAGGTTTCGGCATCAGCTTTGACCAGCAGCTAAGCGACATGATCACTGCCTTTTTTCGCTATGGACAGCGCTCCGAAGATGTGTCAGCAGTTAATCACGCCTGGAGTTGCGGGTTCCAGGTCTCAGGCACCAACTGGGGCAGAGATGAAGACATGATCGGCGTTGGTTATAACCATGCCTACACCAGCGAAGCCTACCGCGATACGCTTCGAGACATCAGTCTGGGTACAGCAGCAGCCGAACAGCGATTTGAGGCCTACTATCGTTTTAAGTGCAACGACAATCTGGCAATCTCCCCTGACCTGCAGATCGTTCGGGGCATGTGGGGCGTGGATACCAGCGATTCGGACACTGCTGTGATTCTCGGTGTACGGGCACAATTGGACTTTTAGCCCATGCTGGAGCAAATGATTTGAACATAACTCTACAGGCAAGGTTAAGTGTTTAAAACAAAATTGGTGCATCGCGCATTAACTTATCTGCTTTAAAAAAGGAAGAAGATGATTATAGAAAAGCTTAGCAATTAGGTGTTGGTTCATATATTAGGAAACCATATACTTTAGAAAAAATTGGGGTGGTGGTAAAAGTTGAGTTAAAAAAGACGCCAGTATAATTTTAACATAACCATAAGCACCTTTAACAGATCGCAGAATCAACAGTACGTGCCTTGACTCGGAACTCCTATTATCCTGGGGGGCTTCTTCATACCATTTGATAAAACTGTAATTATTTCTTTTTTTTCTTAGCAACTTTCTTTTTAGCCGGTGCTTTTTTCTTTACAACTTTCTTCACTACTTTTTCTTCTCAGCAGCTTCAGTGTCATCTTTTTTCAGAGCGACTTCCTGTTTCTTGATCTTACTCTGAGTAGCAGCGAGAGCCTTCTTGTTTGCAGCAATCCATTTTTTTATCTGTTTTGATGATGCCATAATCTGAAGTAACCTTTGCTCCAATCTAAATCAAAAAAATCAAATTTTCCTCCCTGATACCATCTTAACCTCAAAAATTGGGACAAATACCCATATCGTTTAAATTCTGCTTGACACACCTGATTAAATGATACTATGCTAAGCGGAAAGTAAAGTATGGAGAATGTATAATTATTGAATTTGCGTGTTTAGCATAATAGATGTAATAATTTTTTGTACAAACAAAACAACTAAAGATTCTACTTATGTAGAGTCTACCTAATATATAAGTTACACACACGCAAATAACTAAAAGAGAATTGAATGAAAATAGTTAACATTTGTACTAAAAACTACCGTTCATGCACAAATACCCAGTTTTCACCAGATGAAAAGTTAACGGCTCTCATTGGCCTGGATATCTGGTGCACACTCTTGAAGCTTTCTAAAA
Source organism: uncultured Thermodesulfobacteriota bacterium (assembly GCA_964387595.1). Lineage (GTDB taxonomy): Bacteria > Desulfobacterota > WTBG01 > CAIYCZ01 > CAIRTM01 > JAHEEI01. The sequence continues at coordinate 2,936 of CAYLYF010000177.1, forward strand.
ATACTTAGACAAATTTAGAAATATTGTCGTTCCTGTATAATGAAGAGACCAATGTGTTCATTTCTCAGAGGTGGGGGGCTTATCCCGTCAGTCGTCCTGACAGCTGAATTGGACAGAAATATGATTTATCACATATTCATGGAGAGGTGGGTTGCTTATGAAAAAGTATGATCTTATTGTTGTTGGTGCCGGCCCGGCCGGTCTTTCTGCTGCTTATGCAGCGGCTGAAAAAGGACTGCGGACTGCGTTGATTGAGCGGCGAAAAAATCTGTCCCCCCTTACCCGGGCCTGTTCCGAAGGGATTCTGGTTGATGAGGAATACTATGGGGATTCGGTGTCTGTCTGTCGGGAGGCCGGTGAGATCCAGTTTAAAAACAGTGGTCTGAAGATCAAATACAGTGGTCCGGTCAGGGAAGTACCATTTTTCGCCAATGTTTCGGCAAGTGGCAGAAGAATGAAAATGGTCCGGGAGGACCGGAAACCGATTCACCTGGTTTATGATAAAGGCAGATGTCTGGAGGAAAACCTGAGCCTGTGCCGGAAGGTCGGTGTGGATTTTTTGCCGGAACAGACCGTCTGCGGACTTGATCAAAAAACCGAAACTGTTCATGTTCAGACAGGCAGCAATGACTATATGGCCCGGTTTTTAATCGCTGCGGACGGCCACAATTCTGTCTGCGCGAAGCTGGCGGGGTTTAACCGGGACCGTCATTTCTATGGTACGCTTATGGCTGCGTGCTGGTATATTAAGGGCTTTAATCCTCCTGAGCCGGCCCATATTCATCTGGTCGAGGGGAACCAGGGACCGGCTATTTTCTGCCTTTGTCCCCGAGTTGCGGAAGATGAATACAATATCATGATCAGCTCATTTTCAAATGGATATGACTTCCCGGGAAAGTTTGACCAGGTCAGAAACAGTTCCGTGCTGTCCGGACAGTTCAATAAAAAAATTGAGGTCCTGGGAAAGTCCGCCTGTGTTCTCAAGCTCATGAGCCAGATAAAGGATCCCTGCCGGGACAATATGTTTATTGTGGGAGATGCCGCCTGGATGGGGCAGACCAGCAATACCCATGCTGCACTCTGCGGTGTCAAGGCGGTAGATTCTATCTGCAGTGCCCTGAAAAGCGGGGGGGCGGAAAAAGATTGCTGTCGCGAATACCGTGACTGGTGGAATGCGGTTTTTGTTCCGAATATAAAAGTGCCGGGCGTCAATATGTTTGAAGTGCTCGATTCGGAGGAGATTGACGCGCTGTTTTCATTTATGCCTGACAGTATCCCCGGGTCACTTGAGCCGGGGCAGGCTCAGAAGCTTATGGGGTCTTTTTTTCAGAAACTGATGCCGGAAATTCAGCAAAAAAATCCAAAACTTTTTGCAAGGATAGTATCGATCCAGCAGATGTGTTCGGAGGATGTCTGGGAAAAGCGTAGAGAGAACATTTAAAAAACAAAGTTAATGGTAGTGGAAAAACAACAATTTTGTCTGCAGTAAGGCTTCTGTCATCACTGTGCTATATCCGACGAAGGCGAAGCAGGCAGTTGACTCCCATGACGTCTACAAGCGAGATAAAAGCCGCCTACGAAGTCAAGGGTAAGAAAATTTTTTATAATAGTATTAACAGAACAAGCAGCACAATAAGAAATTTAATTATTTAACAGCAAAAGCAAAAAAATGCAGAAGGATGAATAAATGGATACCAACAGCATCTGGAAATACTGTTACTGGCTTGATAAAGAAAATTTAGCAAAACTTCAAAGAAAAATGGGGAAAATGGATAAACACTTTATTCGTGCTGAAAAAAACCCTTGTGAAATATTACTTGCTGAAACAGGTTTTGCTGAACCTGAGACATGGGAGATTATCTGTAAACATGATGCAGCGCCATGGTATAACTCTTCTAATTTTAAAGGAAAAACCCTGGTAATATCATCTTCACAGCTTGAAGATCAGTATGAGCCTTTTCTTGAAACAACGATTACTCCTGTTGATTTTCAGCCTTCAGACCTTCCGGCAAAGCAGCAGCTGGAAACACTTGCTAAAGACCCTGCTTTTCTTACAAAAAAACCGGGGAAATGGGATGATTTTCCAAGAGAAATGGGTGAACAGATAGCAACAGGACTTTCAAAAATAACTGCTAAACCGATTGAACCATGGGACAGCCTTTTTAATACCTGGACTGCAGTACATTCAAATTTTATAAACCCTAAGTACCGTGCAGGAGAAAAATACCTTAAAGCACCCTTTTCTATCAGCGATTCATACAATATCAGCAGCTGCTGTGTCGAATTGTTTAACCTTTTTGATTCCAAAGAAAAGGCTTTACTTGTTAGACCATGCACCGGGGCAGTAATGCTTAAGGCCATGGAAAAAGACAGATATTATTACGTAAGGCTGGTGAAAAACAACTGAAAAAAACTCTCTTTAAAATTTGGCTAAAACTGACCAGACATATTTCAGCACAAATCAGGACTCAGCCTTAAAAAACCCTCGTGATCAACCTTTAAAAATCCGCTTATCATCCCTAACAGCTTAATAAGACTTTTTCTTCTCAGCAGCTTCAGCTTTTTTCAGAGCGACTTCCTGTTTCTTGATCTTACTCTGAGTAGCAGCGAGAGCCTTCTTGTTTGCAGCAATCCATTTTTTTATCTGTTTTGATGATGCCATAATCTGAAGTAACCTTTGCTCCAATCTAAAGAGTTATAACTGAAAGTTGTGTTTGAGAGAAAAGGTGGTGTATCCTTTCCGG
>CAYLYF010000178.1:0-5677 GCA_964387595.1 uncultured Thermodesulfobacteriota bacterium
CACAGGATTATCTTTAACAAGTTCAATCATGTCATCTGATTCTCTATAATACAAATTAATCATTTCTCTTCCTAAACCAGTACTATAAAGCACTTCATCCCTGAATCGTCTTATGGTTACAATACGAGAGTCACGTTTCTCAAATAAACGTTCCACAAGACAGGGCTGCGAAGTTTCGCATATGTCTCCAACACCGTCAGCGTTGACATCGGCCTGTTCCGCGTTGATATCGTCAGGGCAGTTATCGTCACAGAAAACCGTGTTGCCGCCCGTGCAGGGGTTGTCGCCTGCAACAGTACTGTTGTCTCCATCGTCGCAGATACCGTCATGGTCCGAATCACCAGGAGGCCCACAAGGTCCTGAACGCACAGCACGCACATAGAGGGATTCATGCGTGTCATCATTGAACACTTTGTTACCTTTATATAATTCTCCGTCCGTATAGTCTACGGTAAAGGCTACTTTTTTGTGACAGCCGCTGCATGTCGTGCCCGTCCAGTAACGTCCGTTGCTGGTTTTGGGAAAAAAGTCGGTATCAACAGCAGGGCTGCTTTCCCCCAAATCAACTAATCTCTCCAGCTCCTTGGGATTGGGGATCCGCCAGTCGGTGAACCCGGACAGAACGAGGTTTTCACAAAATGAAAGGGCCTCCAACCAGGTATAAGTGTTGTCTTTATCTCGGCTGCCGCCGTCGTCTGTTTTTTGCTCCCACATTAGTCCCGTCGTCGTGTCGGTCACGGTACTATCCCCATTATCAACGTAGCTGGAATCGGGCAGAGTGTTTCCAAGAACGCAGCGCACTTTACTCAGCACAGGGGGGTCAGGGGCCTTGAAACCGACATTCATCAATCCAAAAGAAATAAGGACTTTCCAAACCATTGTGGAATTGTCGTGATATTCCGTTGCAGTCCAGTAGCTCATGTCGTCACCGGTCATGTAAGTGTAATCCGGGAAATAGGCGGTATCAAGCGCAGGGCTCACCGTGCCAAAGTTGAGCAGGGTTGAAAATTCTTTCCTTGTGGGAACCCGCCAGGCAGTCTGTTCTCCAAGAGTTAAATCATTACAATATGCAACGGCGTCATCAAATGTGAAGGTATAGGCTTCTATTGTTTCTGTTTTTTGTTCCCAGGTCAGGCCGGTAATGTTGTCAAACACGGTCCCATTTTCGTTATTTGTTAGATTCGGGGGGTTAATGGTGTATATGGCGTCCTGACCGTAAAAATCATCCCCTTCTTCCGGACAATACGGCAGTGAATCGCAAACCTGTTTTAAACCCTCCACATGCCACTCATCACATATTATCTTCTCCCAGTCATAGCAAAGCTCCTGACCGGAATCCGGCAGTATTAGTTCCTGAGATAATACGGGTGATACGATGACCATTCCTGTAATAATAATCAAAATAACATAGAAAATATTTTTTTTGTTCATTTGTCACCCCTCTTTTTCTGTATAGTTTTTAATTTTTTTTGATGTTTGCAGACATAACACAGAACACCGTTAATCTTTATTCAGCTTGAATGATTATTACCCTTTTTTCGTATTCGACAAGAACAAAGTAGCATTAATAAGATTGAAAAGATAGTTGTTATCATGTGAATAAATACAACAACATGTGATAATGAGAATAATCTAACATATAAGGATATTTGAGTTTAAAAACAGCTTACAATTTAAAGAACACGACTTCTAACATAATCTAAGATAATCTTAACATTTTAATAGTTATCAAAAGTTAACAGTTGCGAAGACCTTTGAAAAAATTAACACAAAAACAATTAAGTTTATCAGAAGAATCTTTAAATCTTTTTCACTGAAAACCGAGTTAAAATTCTGGCACGCTAACGTGACTTTGCGATTAGTTAGAGTCACTCGTGATTATGTAAAAAAGGCAGAAGCCAATTTTGACTTCTGCCTTACAATTATTAAACTTTAAAATTTGTCCAGTAATATTTTAATGATATCTGAAGATGTGTCCTTGATACTTCATATATGCTAATATCACTGATTGTTTATATCATACAGCAAATCCTAATGCACCACATGGAATTCCACCCGTCGATTGCGTGCACGGCCTTCTTTGGTAGTGTTGTCAGCGATAGGCTTTTGTTCACCCACACCCTTTGTTGTAAGGATAGAGGCGGATATACCCTTACTAACCAGAAATTCTTTTATAGCATTGGTTCTGCGCTCAGACAGCAATTGATTATATTCGGCGGTGCCAATGGAGTCGGTGTGGCCCTCAATTATAATGCCTTTGTGCTCTTCCTGGCGAAGAATCTTTGAGGCCTCCTCTTCCAGTACAATAGCAAACTCAGGTTTTATAACACTGCTGTCAAAGTCAAAGTAAACTTGTTGAGGGATAATTATTACCTCTTTCACAACAGGTTTAGGAGCTGGTTTGGGCTTTTTGGCCAAGAAAACTTTTTCAGCAAACATCTCCATGCCTGCAGCTGTTTTGATATTTTCAAAGTTAATGGAAACCCCGCACTTGGAATTGTTGGCAATAGCAGACAAGACGCCAGAACTGCCGATCCCAATAGTTGAGATACAAACTTTATCACCGAATTTTTCTTTTAATATCGTTACTGCTGCTGTTGGAGCTTCACCGGTGGCAAGACCGTCACTGATAATTATTATAGCTGTTTTTCCCGAGAGGTTCTCAATGTCACCGCCAGCAGCTATCAGGGCTTTGTACATCGGAGTACTTGCGATGGAAGGGCTCAACTTGTCTAGGCACTGACCGAATTTATCTGCAGAATAATTTGCCATGGGACACTCAAGGGAAGTATTTGCGGAAAAAACTTTAAGGTTACCAAATAAGCGTATTCCGCCGGTCAGCTTAAGTCCGGCAATGGTATCATTCAGACCATGCGCCGCAGCCTTTGCCCAGTAAAACTTTTTTTCATTTTTATAAACATCTTGCATAGTCGCTGATGCGTCAAGCAGAATAAGAAAATTATCAATTTTTTGAGTATACTCACCTGATTTCACCTTAATTGAAAAGTCCGGTGCCTCAAAAAGCGGTTTTACCTGTTTGACTCCACAACCGAAAAAGGCTGTAAGAGACATCATGTACAGTATAAATTTAAGCCATTTTTTCATCATCGTTCTCCTTTAATAAGTTTTAAATATTTATCCAATATAATGATGAACTGTTTCTTTTGAACTACGAAGTTTAATTGGTTAATTAATTTTTATATGCATGGGCAAAAAACAGTTCGATTTACTATTTGTAACATATCATAAAAAAGCATGCCATTCTAGCTCTACGGTCATTATTATTAATTTTTGGCTAAAATCAATACCTTATAACACAAAAGAAAATTTACTAAAGTCGCTTTTGTTTAATATTTTCCAAAACAAAACAGCTTTATCTCCCAAATTGGAACGACTGCAAAACAAAATAGCATCGGCTTTTTGTTTCAGATAAAACAGATTATAGATGATAAAAGTCAAGAAATAGTTTCTATCTGTTGCTATGCGCAGATACCAAATCATCTAAAGTCTAAAGTCATCTAAAATAGTTATTGACATTAGCAGGAATTGATGAATTATTTAAAATTTAGGTCTATAAACCTTGCAATAATAATATTTTAGGACGATAATAAATTATGATAATAATCATAGGAACAATAATATGAAAAAGGATACATGTACTATCGGGGCCGAAGAACAGCAGAAAGATGAACAGAAAATAGCCTATCAAACACCGCAAGTCACAGATCTTGGAAAAGTGCGTGAACTGACAGCAGTCGAAGAGGATGAAGTTTTATCAGTAGATATATGGTGATGGGTTTGTCTCAGTAAATATATATTAAGGAGAAGTAGGATATGAAACGATTGCTATCAGTAATTTTATTACTAGTTGCTTTACTATTATTTGTCAGTTGTGACCTCTTTATTCCAAAAGTTGAAGAGAGGACCTTAGCGATCAATGTTGGAGGTGCCACTTCAAGAGGTACCACTTCAAGAGGTACCACAATGTTCTCTGACGATTTGGTCCTTTCAGTGAAAATCAGAATTTTCTATGGTCACGATGATGCTCCTGATACTACTCCCGAGGGTACTCTTGTCGATGGTAGTAGTTCAATTTTCACTAAATTGGATGATCACTGGCATGGCACGTTCACTTATACACCCAGTTCTATAACTGATGAAGTTTTCATCCATGCTATGGCATTTACTGGAGATAATGGAACAGGGGAGATCAAGTATCAGGGAACGACAGAGACCCAAATTATAGGAAACTTCGAAACCTATGGAACTATTGTGACAGAAACAGGCTATGTTGTCGGTGACCGTGGACCTGGTGGTGGTTGGGTAATCTATAATAAAGGATCGTTTGACAACAATACCAATGATTCCAGCGTTTCCAAAATGGGAAAATCTTGGCGTTATATCGAAATAGCGGCACAGGATCTTGAAGAAGAGTGGGAAGCTAATGACCCATATTCTGGAGATGGTAGATTAGATGATACTGTCAAGGTCTCAACTGCACCAGGGCAAGTGGGAAAGGTCTATAAGAAGGATCTGGAGGAGATAGCTGAAAACCTAGTCTTAGATACTACCTCCTTTTACTGGGGAAAGAATGGATCCTTTTTAACAAGTCCGACCTTAGCAGATGGGAATCTTAATACCACTAAAATTGATGCAATGACCACCGCAACTCCTGGAATAGGTAGAAAAGGAAATGGTCGTAAAGCTTCTGGTGATAATACTAACCTTAGGCGAGATACCGCCAAGATTTTAAAAGCAGAGCCTATCAATTTATTCTCTGACTGGTTCATTCCTGCAAAAGAGGCACTAAAGGCAATCTATGATAATAAAGGCGAAGTTACTTTAGCCCACTATAGTCTTACTGATGGAACCTATTGGACATCTTCAGAGGATCCCGATGCCGATAACGACCAATATGCTTGGTCTGTTGATTTTTCAAAAGATACCTCTGCGGATGCTACGGTTTCAGCTTTGCGAGATACAACCTATAAAATACGACCTGCTAGAGCATTTTAATCTTACAAATGCAGATAGAATTTAAGTTACTAACACAATTAGTTTCAGAACAGAGGGGCAGATGTTCCTCTGTTTTTAATATACCCGATGATGATGCCTATGACGAAGATATTCTTCGACATATGGCATATGAACATAAAGTGGAGACCTGCCTCTATACAGCATGCAAAAAAGATCCATCACTGCTCACGCAAGAATCTATCATAGTCCTCAAAAAACATGTTGCAGTAGCTCTTTCAAAAAGAACTATCATGCAGCAGCGGTGGAGCCTCATAGAGGATGCTTTCAAGAAAGAGGGAATCAAACCTCTGATCATAAAAGGACCGGCATCTTCTCTGCAGCTCTACGGAAATCCAGTAACAAGAGAATATACTGATATTGATCTTGTTATAGCCCCTGATCAATTCTCTCAGGTCTTATCAATCATGGAAAGCATCGGATATCTTGAGAAGAGTGAGTCCTCAAACCTACCAGATCCAAGATCCCGTAAAAATGAGAATGTTCTTGTAAAAAAGAGGCATCATCTCCTTTTTACGAGACCTCAAAGTCCTTTTCGCATAGAGATTCATAATGCGTTCTTTAGAGGTTTATCCTATAATGTGAACTATACTTCGAAATGACAACCAAAAATTGACCCACGGTGATAACCGAATTTTGACCC
>CAYLYF010000179.1:0-5665 GCA_964387595.1 uncultured Thermodesulfobacteriota bacterium
AATTCTGGGATCGGGCCGGTAAGTGGGTCCCTTACGAAGTAGCCCACGGTTCTATCTTTAGTGAAGACAATTCATCTCTTGCTTTTTACGGATATGACGCTGATCCTGATCAGACCAAAACGGCTGAGCAGATAGGGCGTATATCACAAAAAGATGCCGATACATGGTTGCAATGGTACAAGAAATTTAAGGAAAAGATAGAGCCCGCGCTCTATTCCACTATCTATAATCCCGTTCCTGAAAATGGTTTTGACGCAATTGAAACATGTTATTCTGATCCGGCATTGGGGATTGAACCTATCTGGTATGTCAAGTCACCAATAGAGCTTTTGCGGGATATGTTTGAGTCTGAAGAACTGCATGCCCATTTTTTACGGACAGTGTATGCCTGGTCCGGAAACCAGCCCATTGATAACAACGCTGCAGGCCTTTCCCAGTTTCTGGGGAACTTTCTGTTTGGTATGTTTGGTGCTGTTGAGGGTGGTACACATGACTGGGCCCATGCCTGTCATAAGATTTTTCTGGCTAATGGCGGCGCAAGCTTCACTAAACACGAAGTGGACCAGGTTATCATTGAAAACGGCAAGGCAACGGGTGTGCGCCTGACCAACGGTTCTGAAGTTGCGGCCCGCAAGCTGGTGGTAAGCACCTTGTCTCCCGAACAACTCTGTTTTCAGTTAGTGGGGCCGGAGTATTTTGAGCCCCGGACCGTCCGGCGGATCAAGCATTTAAGTAGGCGCCATATTGCCATCACCTGGTATCATTGGGCAGTGAACGAGCTGCCTCATTACACGGCATCAGACAACAATCCCGTGATGGATAAATGTGCGGCCCTGAACCTCATCAACAAGGATCCCGAAGCCCTTATCCGAGAGTATTGTTGGAGAAGGCTGGGTAAATTGCCTCCTGAGTTGTCACTTATGGTATGGTCGCAGTCTTTTCACGACAAAAAACGGGCACCTGAAGGGAAATATATTATGGGATCGGAACAGTTTGTCCTTAGCGCCAACCAGATGACGCCACTGGAGTGGCGGGATTTTAAGAAACAGCATGCCAAGGATGTAATACAGCACTGGCAAAAGTTTGCCCCGAATATGGGCTGGGATAACGTTATCGACTTTGACCCTCTTACTCCTTTTGACACTCTGCGTCTCAGCAATATGGGGCCCACCGGAACCTGGGCCGTTATCGATAATATACCCAGCCAGATGGGTAAATTCAGGCCGGTCCCAGAGCTGGCGCGACACAGAACCCCAGTTAAAAACCTGTATGCGACAGGCTCGGCCTGGCCCTTCACTGGATGTGCCATGTTCGCCCAGGGTTATAACTGCTATAAAATTATAGCGGAAGATTTTGATGTGCAAAAACCCTGGGAAGAAGATGGGAGACCTTTTTAGACACACATTCTGTGTGCTTATGACTTTGAACGAACTTGTTTGTAATGTTAAAGGAGACGTTTGATGGAAACAAAATTTGATATTATTATTATCGGGGCGGGTCCTAATGGGTTGCAGGCTGGTGCATATCTCAGCAAAGCCGGAGAAAAGGTGCTTATATTGGAACGGCGATATGAATGCGGTGGCGGGCTGTGGACCGAAGAGACTACTTTTCCAGGATTTTTACATAGTCCCCATGCCGTCTACATGATGATGACTGATTTTGCGCCGGTTTACGGTGATTTAGAGCTGGAACAGAAATACGGTGTCCACCATATCCACCCAGACCTGGTATGGACCATGCCTTTTGAAGATGGACGTTCGCTTTGTATTTATAAGGATATTGAGCGTACCTGCCAATCCATTGCACAATTTTCCCAAAAAGACGCTGAAACCTATCGCGAATTTTATCACTTTACTAAAAAATGTGTTGATGAATTTATAGGCCCGGCTACTTATATGCCACCGGCCGGAGCCTTAGACCAGATCGTATTGTTGCAAAAGCTGGAGTTTGGTGCTGAGATGGGTGAATGGAGTGAAATGAACGCCATGGAGATCATCGACAGCAAGTTTGAAAATGATCGTGTCAAGGCAATGATTCTCTATCTGACTACCCATTGGGGGGTACGCTATGATATGAATGCATTGGGATATCTGGTGCTTCTATATTTCAATCGGGCTCACAACTATCAACTGGTGAAGGGCGGGTCTCATATGGTGGCCCAGGCCTTAAACAAGGTGATCCATGAAAACAAAGGGCTGGTCAAGAACAATCAGCGTATCAAGCGTATTGTCATTGAAGGCGGTGAAGCCCGGGGGGTTGAAATGGAAGACGGTGTGGTCTACGAAGCCGGCAAGGCGATTATCAGTACTATCGATCCTCAGCAGACCTTTTTGGATCTGGTGGGAGAAGAAAATATTGATCATGAACCCTTGGTAAATAAAATTAAGAATTGGGACTGGGAAGCCTATAGTTTATTAGGTGTCCATTCGGCCCTGAATGAACGGCCCCGTTTTTCAGCGGCGGCTGCAAACCCCGATGTGAACAATGCTGAGATCTATATCCTGGGCTATGAATCGCTCAGTGACCTGACCGATTATATCGACACCGTCTATGACGGCGGGATCCCATCCAAGCTAGGGTTTAACTGTTGTTTTCCCAGTATGCATGATCCCAGTCTGGCCCCGGAAGGAGGTTGTGTCAGTCAGATTTCAGCGATGATGCCCCATGATCTTAAAGAGGGCGGTATTGATCCGTGGTACCAATATAAGTTCCGCTATGAAATGGCCGATAAATGTCTTAACGTTCTTGAACGTTACGCCCCTAACATCACGTCTGATAAAGTTCTTCAGACTCGCATCTCGACCCCTGTGGACTGTGCTAATATGTTTGCCAACATGAAAAAAGGTTCTATCAAACAAGGCATGTATCAGCCACTGCAGATGGGCTTCCTGCGTCCCCATGAGGATTGCTCTCGGCACAGCACACCCGTTAAAAATCTCTATCTGGGCGGTTCCAGTGTCTATCCGGGAGGTTGCGTCATTTGGGGCCCGGGTTATCTGGCTGCCAACCGCGTGGCTGAAGATTACAATATAGCGAAATGGTGGTCGGAACCGGAGGGAGTTAGAAAATTGAAAGAGTTGGGGTTTTAAGAGGGGAATGTCACGACAGCTGATCTTGGCGGTAATGCGGGAACCCTTTGATTTCTAGAATCGGTTTCCGCAAAACTTTAAACAAATATTTAAATGAATTGTCAAATTAAACTTAAATATTTTACATGGTTACAGGCGCTCAAGGCAGGAGGTTCCTGCCAGGGCTGCAGAGGTTCATCATGCTGAAGAAGAGGGGATTGAATTTCATTTTTTAACCAGTCCGGTTAAGTTTAATGGTAATCAAAAAGGCCGTTTAACTTCCATGACAGGTCTCAAAATGGAACTTGGTGAACCTGATGATTCAGGAAGGAGAAGGCCGTTACCCATTGAGGGTTCTGAGTTTGATCTTGAATGTGATCTGGCTATTATTGCTTTGGGAGCAGGTCCAAATCCTCTTCTTACCAAGTTTTCGGAAGGTCTTAGCCTTAATAAATGGGGATATATTATTGCAGATCCTGAGACAGGAAAGACCAGCAGGGAAGAAATATGGGCCGGCGGTGATATTGTTTCCGGTTCGGCAACTGTAATTCTTGCCATGGGTGCCGGAAGAGTTGCCGCCGATTCAATTCATAATTATCTTGAAGCAGGCAGTTAAACGTTAGTTATGAAAATCATATTGTTTTAATTTGAGTTTTAGAATGATCTTAAAACCGTTGCCATGAATATAAAATCTCTCAGGACTTGAGCGTCGTTTATTCTTGTATCGCCGGACCGGTGTTCGGCTATGACCAACGCTTGAGAGGGGTTACTAAAGTTTTTGATCCCGACAATGTTTTCTGTCTGTTTTAGCCTAAAGACTGAGCGGTCAAGTGACAGCGAAGGGCGAAAAAAAAACAATTTAATTAAGGAGAATATCCATGCGACTTAAGGATAAAGTATGTATTGTTACCGGAGGAGCCTCGGGCCTTGGTAGGACTTTCAGCTTGGGGTTGGCTAATGAAGGTGCAAAAGTTGCAGTGTGCGCTCATTCATCAGATACCGCTCCCGTAGTTGAAGAGATCAAAAGAAACGGTGGTGACGCTATTGGGATAAAGGTTGATGTTAGAGAAGTTGAAAGCACCGAAGAGATGGCGGCTAAAACAAAGGAAGCCTTTGGTTGCGTCGATATACTGGTGGCAAATGCAGGTATTTATGGTCAGCTTAAGCCTCAGCCCTTTGAGAACATAGACCCGGAGGAGTGGGACTGGGTGATGTCCGTCAACCTCAAAGGCCCGTACCTGAGTGCTCGGGCGGTTCTGCCTGCCATGCGCGAACAAAAAAAAGGAAATATTATTATCGTTTCCTCGGTTTTTTGGCTGGTGGGGCGTCTGCCCTGCATGCACTATGCTGTCACCAAAGCCGGTGAAATGGGCATGATGCGCCAGATGGCGGCCCAGTTGGCCGCTGATAATATTCGTGCCAATGTTTTGCTGCCGGGAGGGACCTGGGATGAGGCCACAGAAAAGTTTGTAGGCCATCTCGGCCCTGGTGCGGATGAGGCCCTGGTCAATGAAATGCAGTTGCGTCACCGCAAACTCATGCCTGAAGATCTTGTCGGTGGACTGGTTTATATGGCATCGGATGAGAGTGATATGATGACGGGACAGGCGATTACAATTGATGGAGGTATATGTTTCTATTGAAAGCAATTTACTTCTCCTTCTCATCTGCTGATATAGTCATAATGAAGATGTTTGTATAATAAAACCCTAAGAAACATATAGCGGTAGGCAAATATTAATAAAACATGCCCAGTATAGTGACAGCTTGATAGCGTGCACTAGCGCGTTTGAAAAGTTGAAATAGTTTTGTTTATTGTTGAACCGCGCGGGCTGAAATAACACGACTTAAAAAAATATGTCTGGACAGTATAAGGAGAGCAAAATATGACAGATAAACGCAGTGTACTCCCCAGACTAGTGAAAATAAGCCTTATCAGTGTTGCGGCTATACTTTTATTGGGTGTGTGTGGGTTGGTATATTTCAGCGTGAACACGCATACTTTTTTCAACAAGACATATTAATGAAGGTCCCTATACTGTTTCGCCTGAGGTTCTGGAATTTCATAAAACGATGCTTGTTTTTGACCTGCACTCGGATACAATTAACTATAATGTTGATTTTTCCCGTCCTGCGAAAGGCGGACACATTGGCATGGACAGAATCAGGAAGGGCGGTATGGGGCTTTTAACGCTGGCTTTGGCTACAGAAGTTTCGATAAGACGTAATAAACGCGGCTACCAAGCATAGACAATCTGGTACCTGCCCTGTATTTGAAAGGTGTTTCCACAGGAGACATATCTTAAAACTGACACCGGGGCTTCTTTGATAGAGTCTGTTTTTCAGAAATGATGTATTGCTTGTGTTTGTAAAAAAACCTTATTATAATTAAAAAAGCCTTGACATTGACATGGAAAAGTGGTTAGTCATATATTATGACTTAAAATACTTTTTGGTCATACAGTCGAAAGGTTTTGCCCTTGCCTAGAACATTTTCCGACGAAGAAAAACAAAATGTACGCAATTCCCTTCTGGAAATTGCTAAGGAATCCTTCTCGCATTATGGTCTTAAGAAAACAAATATTGAAGAGTTAACA
>CAYLYF010000180.1:0-5469 GCA_964387595.1 uncultured Thermodesulfobacteriota bacterium
TTCTTTATGGTTTTTTCTCTCTTCCTTCGGTTACCTTTTGTTATGAGTCAACGCGGGGAGACGGTTTTCTCGGCAAAAAACGGAGTACCGGTTAAAAAGGGTGTTGCATGACAAGAGTCCGGATAGGGTATTCTGTCAACCGGGTCAGCGGTTTTTGCACGCATCCCGCCTGCTGCGGCTTTGTCGCTTTATTACGGGTAGGCTTCAAAGGGATAGTCAGGATCATAGTCATCACCCGTGCACACAACCTGGCTTTCCGAATAATCAATGTGAGCATCTTCCTGATACGGACCCGCCCGGGACAGGGGTTTTGTTTTTGTTTTCCAGAGACCGACATGCTGTAAAATCTTTTTATGGTTTCGGCCTGCTCGAACACATCGAAATGGTCTTCGATGTATTGATACTATTGTGAATTCTGCGGACTGCGCGGCCGGTATTGATCTGAACGCACATCAAGAGCTGATTCTGCCATTGGTGCACCTCCATTCCTCATAAAACATAACTTATGTTATATTTATCGCAATATTAAAATGGGGCTAATTTATAAAAAACTGGTAAAATCTGTAAATAGATTACAAAAGACACTACCTGTCGGGGTGATCAAAAACAGAAAACAAACTTGAAAAACTGTTGTATTAATATATAGTTAAATGAATTGCTTACTCATTGCGAGGACATTATGACTAAAACAAGAGAACTTATTGATGAGGCGATTTCTTTACCTGTAGAGATCAGAACAAAGATAATCGAAGAACTCTTCAGAAGTCTGAATCCCTTACAGAAAAATGTTGACGAACTATGGGCGCAGGAAGCCGAAAAAAGGGTTGAAGAAATTCAGACAGGAAAAGTAAAAAAGATTCCAGGAGATGTTGTCTTTCACAAACTTCAAGACAAATTCAGTTCATGAAGTATTCATTTCACCCGGCTGCAGAGAATGAACTTTATCAAGCAGTAAATTATTACAACCGGTGCCAAGATAATCTTGGACTGGAATTTGCCAAAGAAGTTTATTCCTCCATACAGAGTATTCTTGCTTTTCCCCAAACATGGACACCGCTTTCTAAAAACACAAGAAGGGGTCTTGTAAACAGGTTTCCCTGCGGGATTATTTATAATCTTTCTGAAAAAGAGATTTTTCTCATTGCGTTGATACAACTGAATAAAAAACCCGGCTACTGGAAAAGCAGGCTTTAAAAAATAGGAACTGACAATAAAGCAAAAAAGCTTCTTTTGAAGGTAAGGGTTTTAAACCCTGATGGAACAATGATAGATTATACTTCCCTTTACCACAAACTTCAGGAACTTAAGATGGATCGGCTTTTATACGGCCTTCCTGAAAAAATAGAAAAAGCCCTGCATGAAAGCAGGCAGGCGCTTTTGCCGAAATGGAAGGACCTTCTTCATTCGCTGCCGGACTTGAATCCTTCATCTGTTGATCTTAACGCATCAGACGTACGGGTGGGTGAGAATAAAGACTGTGATGAAGAAACACGAAGAAATATTTTTGAACTTCTGCATGAGTTGAAACCCTGGAAAAAAGGTCCCTATAATATATACGGTATAAAAATCGATACGGAATGGCGGTCTGACCTTAAGTGGGACCGGCTTAAAAACCGGATCAAACCGCTTAAGGGGCGAACGGTTCTTGATGTTGGATGTGGTAATGGATATCACTGCTGGCGCATGAGAGGGGCCGGCGCAGAACTGGTTGTAGGGATCGATCCGTTTCTGACCTTTATTGCGCAGTTTGCGGCAATTCGTCATTTTATCCAGTCTGAACAGGTCTATGTTCTTCCGCTTGGGATAGAAGCCTTGCCGGATGAGCTGAGACTGTTTGATACGGTTTTTTCAATGGGGGTTCTGTATCACCGCCGTTCACCCTTTGACCATTTGGCAGAGTTAAAAAGCTGTCTTAAGCCGGGCGGAGAACTGGTTTTGGAGACCCTGGTTGTAGACGGGAAAAAGGGAGAAGTGCTTGTTCCGGAAGGCCGGTATTCCAAGATGCACAATGTGTGGTTTATTCCAACCTGCCTGACCCTTGAATCCTGGCTGAAACGGGCGGGATTTAAGAATATCCGCTTAATTGACGTTAATCAGACCACCGCCGAAGAACAGAGAAGAACAGACTGGATGGTGTTTGAATCCCTTTCTGATTTTCTTGACCCAAAGGATAACAACAAAACCATTGAAGGCTACCCGGCTCCCAAACGGGCTATCTTTCTGGCAGAGAGTCCATAGTTTTTATCCCTTGACAACTGTAATCCAAAGGCTTACAGTTTAAAGTGTAAACCATAAGCTTACACCTTGTCTGAATAGATGTTAACTTGAATCTGTAGAACACAGCGTTCATGATAAAATCATTTAAACATAAAGGTTTGCAGAATTTTTTTGAAAACGGAATAAAAAAAGGAATTCAAACAAAACATACTGAAAAGCTGGCAGATATTCTGGATTTACTGGATGCTGCCGATACAATACAAGTCATGAACTTTCCGGGCTCAAATTTGCACAAACTGAACCCTAAAAAAGACAATATTTGGGCTGTTAGTGTTTCAGGGAACTGGAGAATTGTCTTTAAATATGAGAACGGGGATGCACATATTGTTAATTATACGGATTACCATTAAAACAGCGTAACTTAAGGAGAACAAAATGAGAAAAAGATGTCCGGCTCATCCCGGCAGAATATTAAAAAATCTTTATCTAGAACCGCTTGGACTTTCAAATACAAAGCTTGCTGAAATTCTAAGTGTCTCACGAAATGCGGTTTCAAATATTGTTAATGCGCACAAATCGGTCACCCCGGAAATGTCTCTTCGCCTTTCAAAAGCATTTCCAAACACAACCCCTGAAAGCTGGCTTACCCTTCAAAAGAATTATGATCTGTGGCAGACAGCCCATAATACTCATGACTGGGAGACGATCCAGCCGGCTGAAAAATATCTTCGCGCAACAGCTTAAAACAAATTTTTTCGGAGAATGATGACAAAAGAAATTTTTTATTTTCAAATTGATAAGCCAAATTATTCGTTTTCATTTTCCATGCTGTCTGATGGCAAAACCCATATCATGGAAAAGACTTCCGGAGAAAAAGAGAAAACAGAAAAACAAATTTCTGAAACGGAAATCAAAGCATTTTTTGCAGGACTTGAAAAACTCGGGTTCTATTCCTGGCCGCCCAACATGGACTGCTGTGCCTGTGATGACTCTTCCTATACCGTGATGGCGGATTATGAAGGAAGAAAAAAAAGATGCTTCGGGGTGTTTGGTTTTGAGCCGGACACCTGGCCTGACTTACTTAAACTTATTAAAGGGTGTGTTGATAAAAAAATACGGTTTTAAATTTGTCTGTTCTGTCTGTGCAAACTCAAAAAAATAGATCTGACAAATTGTAATTTTAAGAAAAATTCCCAACTTTACATTCTCTCATTACCCCTCTTTTTTTCTGGCAAAAAATAATTTTAAGAATTAATCTAAGTTCATGTAAATAAGTATTAGGATAAGTTTTTATATCTGGTACGCTAATTTTAATTAGGTCTAATTGTTAAGGTATGAAATATGTCAAAAAATGGTGGTTCAGTAGCAATTAACGGATTCTTATATCAAATCATTGCGAATCTCTCGCGGATTTCAGAAATTCATTTATCAGCGCAACTTGATGGTAATGAAATGACTTCTGCAAGATTGATTCTTGAACCTAAAGAAGGGGGTGGTGATGCTCGTTATGAAAATCCAAATATTAGAATTATTGAACAATATAAAACACGCTCTAATAATCGTACTTGGGCTTTACGTGAAATAATAGATGATGTATTGCCGGATCTTTTTAAAGCAATAAATCCAGAAAAGCTTAACGAGCCATGCCAATATCGATTTGTTACTGATGGCAGAAATGGACGTTTTGGATATTTCGTGAAGTTTTTACAACAGTTTAAAGATGGAAAAGCTTCAGATAAACCTTTAACTTTTCTCGATAACAAACACAAATACCCATTTTTCAAGAATGATTGCTATACAGACCGAGAGTTTTACTTATACTTATTAGAAAATATAAAAACTTATAATGATCAACGGTCTGATAAACAATTAGTTGAACAGCTTTCACATTTTCTGTCAAACTTTTCAATTCATGACAATAAAACTTCACAAGATTTTGTGCACTATATTGAGGAGTTTCTTTTTCAAGTTGTTGATAAGCGAGAAGATGTTGTACATAAACGAAATGAATTATGTGGCATTCTTGTAGATTTATCTGCTAAAGGTAATGTCAGCAGTACTCCAAAAGAAATCTTCAAAAAAGCAAGCCTTGAAGCAATTCCAATTACAGACTTAGAACAATTGAAAATTAACTTGAAACATTGTGTAAAAGAATTATTTTCTTCTTACGAATATCAATCCTTAAAAGATGTTCGTCAAAAACCAGAAGGGTTTAAAAACAAACCCATTTACGTTTTGTCGGGCGAAAGTGGCCAAGGCAAAACATGGCAAATGTTTAACCTTGTTGAAAAAATGTTGGAGTCGGGAGAGTCTGTAGTTATTGTTGATGCCTCTGGTGATGCAGAGAAGGATCTACAAAAAGCATGTGATACTTTTTGGTGTGCCGGATTATCACATGACAATACAATAAATATTAGAGACCTAAAAGAACGTTATAAGAAAACCCTCAAACCAGCTGGCAACTATTGGCTAACAATTTTTATTGATAACTTGCAAAACATCAAGGAAGCTAACGACTTATTAAAACATCCTCTTGCTCTATGGGGAATAAGGCTTGTTTTTACAGCACCATTAATTGTTGGAAAATTACTTGCTTCACAATATAAAAAAAATGTTCACGTGTCTGAGATAAAAGATTTTAAAACACATGAACTCTGGGATTTTTTTGAACGGCAGGGTTGTGAATGGGATGAAATACCAGAAGATATTCGAGAAACCCTTCATAAACCCATATTAGCTAACCTTTACGGTCAGACACATAGTGCAAAATGGAAACCTCACAATGAATATGAATTATTTGATAAATATTGGCATAGAGTTACTGAATCACGCACTCAGGTGAATTATCCCGGTGACAGATCGCTGCTTTTACGGTTGGTTGGTACTCTTCTGAAAAAAAAGCACAAATATCCTTGGCCCTGGGCTTTATTAAATAGCGTTGGTATCGATAATGAAGTATTTCGGAGGTTAGAGGCAATTGGTTGGCTAAGAAGGTTAACCCGAGATGACGTTGAAATTTGTCACGACCGTTTTTTAAACTGGGCTGTAGCCGAATATCTTATTGATCAGCGAAGGACAGATGAACTTAGTTTTCATGATTTTAATAAAATAATTAATAAAATGTATGATGAAAAGCCCACTTTTTGCAATAAATCATTAAGCTATGTTCCAATGGATTATTTATGGTTGGCCTGTGATACTAGTAGTTAGTTCCATAAATAATATAGTATAAATCAGGCAACTGAAACCTCA
>CAYLYF010000181.1:0-5262 GCA_964387595.1 uncultured Thermodesulfobacteriota bacterium
TTTCACTTCTATTGTATACATTCTGAAGTGTCCGTCAAACTGGGGTAAGATCAGGATGACCCCTTTTCCTCTTTGACATATTGCGAGTAGTTTTTAAATAAATAATAATTTTTGAATTTTACAAAAAAACTCCGTGCTTTTTGCCTGTCTCGTTGAACTTTATTATTATTCCACTGGGGATGTCTCTGCCTGCCCTGAGCTTGCCTGTCATGAGCCTTGTCGAATTGGTCGAATGGTGGTGAAATTGTTTTTATGATCTTGCTTCAAGCTTAGCGCTCATCGAATCAATCCAATGGCTCGATTCTCCTTAAATAACGCCTCTTGCGTTATGTTCTTTAAGGCCAGAGGCCGCTTTTATTCTGTGCATAAACCTATACTTTTCGTACTATTGTTGATATGTATTTTGAATATTAATTGGAGTTACTTAATGTGCTATAAGTAATTATAAAGCAGCTAAAACTTAATAGTCATATATGGAAAGGAATATTATGTTCCCATATAACTCAATCCGTGATTTTGCTCTTGCACTTGGAAAAGACGGCAAACTGCTGACAATTCCTGAAATGGATCAGGATCAATATGAGATGACCGCTTTTTCCTATAAGCTCGATAGCCGCATGAAAACAAATGCGCCTGCATTTATTGTTGAAAAGATAAAAATGGATGAGCGTATTTATGAGACCCCTGTTATTGCCAATATTATAAGCAGCTATGGAGCGGTGGCAAATGCCTTTGGTGCTGACCCGAAACTTATAAATGACAATCACTGCGAGATGCATGACCTGGCTGTGGAGCAGATACTAAAAGGTCTTGATGATGATTTTAAATGGAAAACAATAGATCCAATTATTGTTGAGAATAAGGACGCCCCCTGCAAGGAGGTCATTTTAGAGGGCGATGCGGTGGATCTTTTAAAATTTCCCTGGATAAAAAATAATCCGGCAGACGGCGGGCGCTTTATCAGCGCGGGATCAGCTATTATGGATGACCCTGAACTCGGCCGAAACGTGGGTACCTACCGTATGCATATAAAGGGGCCAAAAAAAGCCGGTCTCTGCTTCACTCCTGTTTCACACGCTTATAAATATATGATGAATGCGGGTGAGCGGGGTGAGCAGTCGGTTAATGTATCTGTTGCCATCGGGCTTGATCCTGTCTCCTGGATGATGAGCAGCACCCGTCTGGCAGGTGAAGACGAAGATGAATTCGCCCTGGCCGGCGGTTTTCGGGGAAGACCTGTTGCGCTTGTGAAAAGCGAGACCAATGATCTTATGGTTCCGGCAACAGCCGAGTTTATCCTGGAAGGTGAAATTCCCATGGAAACAGAAGAGGAAGGTCCATATGGTGAGCTTTTTGGATATGTGGGTAAAAAATCGCATACCTTTTATATGAACGTCAAAAAGATCACCCACCGCAAAAACCCCTGGGTTTATAATCTCTGGCCGGGCATTGGCGGGGCATTCCTGACCCTGCCGTGGGATGTGTCCCATTTTGCCCGTTTAAAGAAGATCATGCCCAACCTTATAAAGCTCTATACGCCCACTGAGACGCCCGCGATCGTTATTGCAAGCATTGATAAGAAACTGCCGGGCGAGGGCATGGAGGCAGGGCTTCTTATTCTTGGCAACCGGTCCACGGGCTTTAGTAAGCGGGTTGTTATCATAGTTGATAAAGATATTGATCCGGTGGATACCTCACGTGTTATTCATGCGGTGGGCACCCGCTGGCAGCCGTATCCCGGAAGCCAGATCGTAAAGCAGTCTGTTCATATGCCGGTAGATCCCAGCTGTAAGGATATGTTTTTAAGCAGCAAGATCGTGATTGATGCCACCCGTCAGCTTGAGTCGGAAGGTGGACCGGAAATTTTTCCTGATGATAATTTGTCGGTACTGGAAGAAAGGGCTCCGGAGGCCTTTAAACTTGTTGAAAGTAAATGGGAAGATTATTTTAAAAGCAGTTAATGTTTTTGAAGTTTCAACCGGCTTTTCTCTGCGTTCGTTGCCTGTCTTGCCATAGCTTTTGCGAAGGCAGATGTCTCTGTTATAGAATATGTTTTTGACTCTATGGCTTTATTATTAGATATTAACCGCTTTTCTAACCGCCCGTTTCACTCGAGACGCTGAGTCCGCAGAGAAAGGCAGGGTGTTAAAACCCAAAAGGCAGTCCTTTGCGCCCTCTGCGAGAGGAAGATTTTATGCTTTTCCGCTATGCGCCATGCTCTCTGCACTTAGCTGCAGTTCAGCTACGGACGACATGCTACTGACCCCGAACAAATCGCTTTAGCGATTTATAGGTGTATACTCCTATACAAAAATGAGGGTTTCACCCTATAGACACCCGGATCAAAATTTCATATTATCTTAAATAAACTTGACAATAGTGATACATGGTAACGTACTACTAAGTAGCATAGAAAGACATGATGCGAAGACTTTTTATCGAGTCATCATTTTTCAGTAAAGAACTAAAACAGCTTATAAACAATAATAAAATTACGGAAATTGATTACAAAAGATTCCAGGAGCAGAGAGCCTAGTGTTAGGCAAATACTTTGCTTTCTTTGAAAAGCAAATAAACTTTGGTTATATGTTTTAAAAATCCCATTTTGACCGTGCTGAAGATTAAGGGTTTTTTGGGGATTAAGGTAACACATGTCTGAGTCCCGACGAATCGGGATGAGTTTGTGTTGCCGACCACAAAAAAACATTAAGCGAGGGAATTCCGATGTGATCGGAGCCGGGCAAGGGGCGCCTTTTCTTTTGCATCGTTTTCTTTGGGGCGAACAAAGAAAATGATGAGGAAAATATTTGTCTATCTTATTGTCCGTTCTGTTTGTGTCACACTTTTCAAACATCAGGCTGGGGTATCAGGGGAAAGGTTCCAGCGGCGGCCTGAGAATAGCCTATCTGGATATCCCGGAAGCTGAGTGTATTCATCTTCTGCTTATCTATTCGAAAAATGCAAAAGAGGATTTGAATTCCGATGAGAAAAAAGAGATTCGGGATCTGGTCAAAATACTTAAGAAGGAGGCGGTTAGCCGTGTACAAGCAATTAAAAGGAAGTCTTAAAGAGGCAATTCGGTATCATAAAGGCAAAAAAAGTTTACAGACCCGCGAGCTGATCATTCCTGATCCGCCTAAAATTCTGAAGCCTAAAGACATTGTAAATCTGCGGACTTCATTAAGCGTCAGCCAGAGTATTTTTTCGGATATTTTAAATGTCAGTGTTAAAACGGTACAGGCATGGGAAGCCGGAAGGCGTCAGCCGGCACAGTCTGCCCTGCGTCTTCTTGAGATTCTTAAAGATCATCCGGAATATCTTTTCCAAAAGTCTGCCTGAAAGGTTTTTTTTTAGGTTTTATCCAGCATCCCCGATAAAGGATACTCCACGCAGCAATCTGCGGGGTATCTCGGCAATTAAATTGGATTATTTTAAATTACATGCCGCATGTCGAAAGATCCCGCTTGTTTTGCGGGAACTCCGCACCAAAGTGCGGCGTATGCGCGGCACGCTTCCGACCGGGATCTCCGTTTTACTCCGACCAGCATCTTGCTTTAAGCCTTTGACCTTAAATAAACCCTAACGTCCACCCTGAGCTAGCCTGTCATGAGCTTTGTCGAATTGGTCGAATTGGTCGAAGGGTAGGCTGCTCCCCTGCCACGCCGTAGCCTTGAGCTCAGTCGAAAGGTGCGAAGGTTGGTCAAATCCTGAGCCAAGTCGAAGGATGTTCCATGCTCCATGCTCCATGCTCCATGCTCCATGCTCTCTGCTCTCTGCTCCATGCTCTCTGCACTTAGCTGCCGTTCAGCTACGGACGACTGACAACTAACAACGGACAGCAGTTTTAATACTTTTGCTTTTCCATCAAGCGAAGCGCTCCTCAAATCAAGCAAAAGGCTTGATGCTCCTCAAGTGAAACACTCTTTTCATTCCTCTGCGTTCTCCGTGTCTCGAGCGAAGCCCCGATAAACCGGGATCTTCGCAAACTACGTCGGGCGGTGAATATGGGGGTTAGTTTTTCACAACGGACTACCGACAACTATCAACTGACAAATCGTGCTAACGATTCACGGTCATTCAGCTTTTTTGTCTTGAAGGCATGAAGGATATTATCCCAGGTGCCGGTGACCACAGGCATCTCGAATCTGTTTGCTATTGACCACAGTTCGGTCTTGTGTGCTTTGGGGATGATATGGAAAATGGTCTTTCCGGCGAGGAGCTCACCTATTGATATCCGGTCATATTCAACCCCCCGATCAGAAAATCTGTTTGAGAAGATTGCAGATTGTTTGTCTAAATGAATATTTTTTCCATTGTCAGCAAAAACCAGCTCTTTTAGTTTTTCACAGAGAATCAGGGTCTTTTCATTCAGTTCTTCATCTTTACAGACCCATTTGTCCCAGCATGATCTTAACAGGTCTTTGTCTGACTCTTTATTGTAGTCTCCTGTGTCAAAATTGTTCAGGAGGGTCCGTATGCTTTGTTGTCTCACATGCTATTAAGCTTAAAAGTAAATTGCTGCAATAAAATGGTTTATAGTTTGTTTGTACCTGAATAATTACCATATCTTCATTGTCTGTCAAAAGCTTTTGTATCTATTTAACAGCGTGAACCCTGTAGATTTAACTAAATAGGGAAGTGTCCCTATTTAGTTAAATCTGACAATCCTTTATGAGATTATTCCTTCTGTTAATAATTTTTAATTAAAACGGCTTATTTTCAGTAATTGACTCCCTTAAAGTCATTTGGTAAGCTCTTCTAAATCATGAATACTCAGATAGGTAATATTTAGAGAAAGAGAAAGAAAAAGATAAATTTTAGAGATATTCGAAGGTCAAACGTAGACCCCTTTTGCTTAACGAACATGAATTATTGACCCATGCAGGGAAAATTAAAGCGGAAGTGGCAAAGAAAATTGCAGAAGATCGCTATGAAGCATTTGATGAAAAAAGAAAAAAAGAAGAGGCCCTGGCTTCTGACAGGGAAGATATAAAAGAACTGGAAGAATTGGAGAAAAAGCTGATAGAAAACAAGGACCAAACCGAATGATTGAAGCAGAGAGCAGAGCGGAATTAATCGATCCTGCTTTAAAGAAAAAATGATTGAATGGCAGTGCTCAGGGTTAGAATTTAGCAGGCAAAGGTCAATGGCAGACCCCTTCGATTTTTCTCTATATTGTTGTGTTTTTAAATCAGTGTTATTTTTAGTTTCTTAGACCTAAACTGAGCGATTGTCACCCAGCCAAAAAAAATGCCGGGGGTT
>CAYLYF010000182.1:0-5223 GCA_964387595.1 uncultured Thermodesulfobacteriota bacterium
TGGGGGATTTTCAAGTGGCCACAGGTGGGGGATTTTGGGTGGCCATCGGGGGTTTGCCCATTGATCCTGCGACTGGATACTTTACCCCTGTAAACCCACGGCAAACTTAACAGACTCAGACCCACTATAACTTAAAAATTTCAGCCGCAGATTTACGCAGATACACGCAGATTGGTCTAAATACAAAGAGATTACAGATGTTATTCTTAAAAGTTTTTTAAAAAATCCGTGTTTAATCCGCGAAAATCCGCGGCAAAAAAAGCTTTTGACTTTTAAACCCGCGTGCTCTGTGAGAGATTCTTAAAAAATAAGGTAAAAAGATAATCGAAAAAAAAACGGCGGACATTCCATCCATTCTAAATACTTAATTTAACTTATTAATTATTTTTTCACGGACACCATACACGGAATTATAATTTATTTGCAAAATATGATACTAAATGCTATAAAATTATTTCTATATTTTAATTATAATAAATCGTCTTGAGCGGTTTAAACCACTCTCGCAGCATAAGTATATAAACCAAAATTTTTCCGAAAGGTTACATAAATTCATCTTTATGTAACTCAAAGGGCGGAGCTGTAGAAACAGCAAACACAAATAAGTGATCTTTGGAATTTCAGGTCAGGACTGCATTACTGGCAAAACTTCTTTTAACTAATATAAATTGGGGGGGGAAATAATGATGGAAAATAATTTAAATGAGCTACAGGAAGATATGAACGACGAAATCAGTATCATTGATATTCTGACAACATTATGGAAAAAACGCGGAAAAATTATTTCCTGGACGATAATTTGTGCTGTTGTTATTATCGCGGTAAGTGGTATCATTTTTTTGCTTCAGGCTAAGTATGAGGTATCAAAATTGAGTTTTTCTTTAAACTTTGCGGGAGTAGAAAAAGGACAGTATCCTAACGGTTCCAAATTCTCTTCAAATGACATTATAGCGGGTACAGTTTTACAAAAAGTTTATAAGGAGAATAATTTAGACAAATATTATGAAGATTTTTCTGATTTTCAAAAGGATATTTCGATATATAAAAATGATTTTAGATTAGTTGTGTTAAGAGCCGAATATGCGAGCGAACTAAGTGATAAAAAAATAACAGCTGCGGGACGTGATAAACTGAAAACGGAATTCCAAAGGGGAAAAGCGAATATATTAGCAAATGCAAATTTTAAACTGGCACTGACGGGTAACAACAAAAAGCAAACACCACCTTCTATTTTAGTAAACAAAGTATTGAGAAATATTCTGGAGAACTGGATTAATAGTGCTGAAAAAGAAAAAGGTATTAATAAATACAGAATATCTCTGGTGCCAAATAATGTTATTTCTAAGAGTGATATTGAAAGTTTGGACCATATTGTAGGTATCGACCTGTTAAGGGAGACGATTAAAACCGTTAAAAGCGATATAGATAAAATAGCGGAACTGCCGGGTGCTAAAATAGTATCAATTAACACTGATAAAGGTGAAATCAATCTAAGTAATTTGAAGTTTAGAACAGATTTTTTACAGACATTTGAACTGGCTCCTTTTTCCGGTGCGATAAGAACCTACGGTATAACAAAAGAAGGTCCTCTATCAACGGTCTATCTTCAGACTAAACTATATGAATTGGAAAGGGAAAGAACGGCTATTCTGGCTGTCAGGAAAATTTATGCTGATACTTTAAACAGTTATTCCAGTATTCAAAATTCTAATGAAACAACAAGCAAAATGATTCGGGGACAAAGCACGGCAATGGGCAGCACGGCAGGCAACACGTCAACTATTATACCACAATTTGATGGAACTTTTTTTGATAAAATAGTCAGCATGGCACAACAACAGGATGCAAATGTAAAATACATACAGGGATTAACAAATAATGAAATTTCCGCAGCCTTAGAATCAATAAAATTAAATAAAGAGATAAGTTATTACACTACACTTTTTGAAGCATTCGAAAAATTTAGAGAGAATGCTAAGAAAACTGAATCACAGAATAAAGAAATAGTTCTTGTAGAAACCTTAATCAATAAAAAAAAGTTGGGAATATTAAATTCACTGACTCAAATAATAAAAGACATTCATATGTTTTATCAAAAAATCAATGAATACAGCATTAATTCTCAATCTGAGTTTTATAGAATTAGTAGTTTTACATCACAATCTATACCTTCGAAAAGTGCGAAGAACATTTTCCGGGTAATGATTCTATTTTTGTTACTGGCTGAAGCTGTAATAATTGCCGGGGTATTGTTGGGAAATAAAGTTTCAGAAGAGGCACTTGCAGATAAAACAGTTTAAAAATAAAATACAAGATAGTCTACCCAACTAATATAATATGGAGTAGATTATGCCACTGTTTCCATCTAAATGCCATCATCATAGCCGGCAGCGGCATGTGCACAGGCGGCCGGAGAATCCAAAGCCCGGAAAGCCCTCTCACAATTACTGGGTTTACTGACCCCCAAAAAGATCAGTGTTAATCCGCGCCAAATCCGTGAAAATCCGTGGCCAAAAAAACTTTTGACGTTTAAACCCGCCTTTCTCCGCGTGCTCTGCCTGTCTTGCCGTAGCTTTAGCAAAGGCAGGCGTGCTCTGTGAGAGAAATGCTTTTGACTTTCCAATCCTCTTTTCTCCGCGTCCTCTGGGAGCTCTGTGAGAAAAATGCTTTTGACTTTGCTTTTACTTAACCCCAAGAAAGAAAGCCTGACCCCGCTATAAATACTTGGCGCGAATATTTGACGTAAGTTCATAATGTAACAGCGTCCCCCATTATTTACTCATATTCTCGAAGACCAAAAGGAGTAGCCATGAAAGTTCCATTACTCGATTTAAAAGCGCAATTGCAGACAATCGAAAAAGAAGTTAAAGTCGCCGTCAATGAAGTCATCGACTCCACCCGTTACATTATGGGTCCCAAAGTCGTAGAGCTGGAAGAACAGATTGCTGAATATGCAGGCGCTAAGTATGCCACCGGTGTATCATCCGGAACCGATGCCCTGCTGATTTCCCTTATGGCCCTGGATATTGGCCCCGGCGATATTGTTATTACTACGCCTTTTTCGTTTTTCGCTACTGCCGGTGTTATCGCAAGATTGGGTGCGACCCCTGCATTTGTGGATATAGATCCCGATACGTATAATCTCAGCCCGGCGGCCTTGCGGAAATGGTTTGAATCGGAGACAGAAAAACGAAATAAGGTAAAGGCAATCATCCCCGTGCATCTGTATGGGCAGTGCGCTGACATGAACCCGATTCTTGAAGTTGCGCGGGAACACAACATCCCGGTAGTTGAAGACGCGGCCCAAGCCATAGGTGCAAAATATCCATCAAAGACAGGAACAAAAAAAGCAGGCAGCATGGGAACTCTCGGTTGTTTTTCTTTCTTTCCCAGCAAAAATCTCGGGGCCATGGGCGACGGTGGAATTGTTGTTACAGACGATGCGAACATTGATGAAAAACTTAAAAAGCTCAGAAACCATGGTGCCAAACCCAAATATTATCACGCGCTGATCGGGGGCAATTTCCGGCTTGCTCCGATCCAGGCCGCAATTCTTCTCGTAAAACTGCCCCATCTCAATAAGTGGCATGCCATGAGACAGGAAAATGCCGTCTACTACGACGAAAACCTTAACGTCAAAGGTATCAAAAAGCCCCTTGTCGCCTACAAAAGAGAATTCCATATCTACAACCAGTACGTTATTTCCGTGACCGAAAAAAGAGATGAACTAAGAAAGTTCCTTGCAGAAAATAACATCGGCACAGAGATTTACTACCCCGTGCCCTTTCACGACCAGGAATGCTTCAGATACCTTGGCTATAAATCCGGCGATTTCCTTAACAGCGAGTACGCCGCCAAACACACCATTGCTCTGCCGATTTATCCGGAACTCACGACAGAGATGCAGGATTATGTGGTTGATAAGCTGGTTAGCTATTAAGCTGATGAGCTGTTAAGTTGATGAAAAAAAAAAGATAAAAGATAAAAGCTGGTAAGCTCATTAGCTCTTGGGAGAAGGACGAATCAAGCCATGGAAGATCGGATATTTACGTTTGAAGATTTAAAAGTTTGGCAGAAGGCAGTGGATTTTGCTGAACTTGTAATAAAGGCAATCGACCTTTTCGAAACACCAAGAAAACATTATAGGCTTATTGAGCAACTGGAGGCGGCTTCTACAAGCCCTTCGATGAATATCGCGGAAGGTAAAGGCCGATTTTCAAAAAAAGAGTTCATTCATTATTTGTATATTGCCCGGGGGTCTGTCTTTGAAACCATAACACTTCTGGTAATAGTTCAACGTATGGGATGGATTACCAATGACACATTTAAGCAAATAAAAATGATGGCAGAAGAAATTACCAAAATGCTCAATTCACTAATAAAATCCGTGAAGAATAGCTCATAAGCTTAAAAGCTTAAAAGCTTAAAAGCTTAACAACTTGCCAGCTTAAGAACTTAACAACTTATCAACTTATCAACTCAACAGCTTTTTGTAGTTGCAGTTGCTCACCAGCTAATGAGCTTAACCGCTCAACAGCTTTTTGTAGTTGCTCACCAGCCAATGAGCTTACGAGCTAATATAACAGAGGATCTGAAAATGACCAAACCAAACTCTTTTCCCAACGCCCCTGTCGCTTCGCGCCATATCTGCGTTGTCGGCGCCGGTCGCTGGGGGAAAAACCACATAAAAACCTTGCACGAACTCAGCTTTCTGACCGGTATTGTTGAAGCCGATTCAGATACGCGCAATATGTTCAAAGAAAAATATCCGGGCGTAAAGACTTTCGCAACTGTCAGAGATGCCATAAAGGAAGACTTTGACGGGTTCACCGTGGCAACCCCTGCCGAGACCCATTTTAAAATAGCGGAGTTTATTATAACCCACAAAAGGCACGTCCTCGTTGAAAAACCCCTAACACTCAAAGCATCAGAAGCAAGGCGTCTCAAAGAACTTGCTGAAGAAAACAACGTAAACTTGATGGTAGGTCACCTTCTCCTTTTTCATCCAGCTATCCGAAAGATAAAGGAATTGATTGAAAATGGAAAGATAGGCAAGCTTGAATATATCTACAGCAACCGGCTGAATCTGGGTACTGTAAGAACCGAGGAGAATATCCTCTGGAGTTTTGCGCCTCATGATATTTCGATCTTTCAATATTTTATTGGGCGTCTCCCTGTAGAGGTGATATCTCGCGGCGGGTCATTTCTGCAGCCGCACATACA
>CAYLYF010000183.1:0-5223 GCA_964387595.1 uncultured Thermodesulfobacteriota bacterium
TCTTTTCCCCACTGTCACTTAAGCACTTTATATTTTTGGACAGGCTCTAGTTATTAATGCAAAAAAAGGGGCATGGTGTCAAGCACATTCTGATCAAAATGCTGGGCAAAATGCTGGAAATGCTGGGATCGGGCCACACTAACTCACCTGAAAAACTTCACATTCATCCAATAAATAGCCATTTTCCAGCACTATATCGCTTTTTTTAGTGCCAAAATCAATGTTATAAGGAACCTCGTTTCCTGAAGTTGAAAGATATCTTCACACCTAACTACTTTTCTCCGTTTTGTGCCGGACATTTATTTCTTTTTCTGTGGCCTTTTTAATACCAAAAATGTGGCTATAGGATCCTTTTTGGCCTTTTTTTTAACTGTTTCATGAATAATTCCAACAAAGCGGAAAGGAGTCTACGTTTGACCTTTGATATAGACGCTTTTTCTCTCATCATTATTTAATGTTTTAAAACCTTAGTCTTACACATACTTAACCACACGTCTCATAAAATCTGTTTATGGCATTCCATCCCAGGGTTGTCCGCGAGTTTGATTCTCGTCCTAGGTACTAGTAAAATAAGAGGTTTCAGCCGGTTTTGGTTGAAACCCCATATTCGTTTGATCGGAAATTATTTTAGCTGAATCTCACTACCCGCTTCGGTAGAGTACTCAGAGAAATGCAAAGTATTTTACGGTGACATCTTCGACCCCAATTTCTGAAAAGAACATAAAAGTCAGGAGTTTGTTTGTACCAGGTGAACGGCACCTTGAATTCATGAAATCACAGGTGTCAAGAAATGACATTTTTTGTTCCAATAAAAAGTAATGTTTCAAGATCCAGAATGATTTTCCTTTTCGCCATGTTTTGACTTAACATTTGTTTTAAAGCTTTCTCATTGAATTCATTGAGTGTTTAAGAAGAATATCCAATTACGAAAGTTAAAAAATCCTCATAAGTTTCCCATTCCCAATCAGTCATAAATGTTTTTTCTACAGTATTACTAAAATACATATTATCTTTAACCTAAACTGATCAATTGTATTACTTAAAAAAGAACCCTGAGAGTAAAATGTTGTGCTATTGTTGATTTTCTGAACAAAACAGCAGAACAACAAAAATTCACTCAAAGGGTTAGAGCTATGCAATATAAAAGCACGGGATGCCAAATAACAACGGTTGATAAAACCACAGACAAATTAACGGGCAGAGGTGGCCTCTCTTTTATATTACGTTATCTTGAAAAAATCAAATTTTTCAATCTTGCAGCGGAAACATTGCCAGAGACTCGTGACAGTAACAAAGCCAAATCAGTAAAAAAGAAATTGCTCAAAAAATTCGAGAGGTGTTGGATAAACATAACCATCAGTACCTTTAACAAAACCTAAAGTCAACAGTACGTGCCAAACCTTTAAAAATGATGTTTATTGATGTTACTTCTGATTAACTGAATTAAGTATCCCCCCATTCACCCTGGAGGCCTTCTCCACTCATTTAAATCATTGGTAACCAATTTCTAATGTCACACCGGCCTGCGGGCCACTTGAATTACCACTCTATCTTCATCCCCAACAGCTCGCAACCATCACGACAAGTAGTCACAATGTCGATTTTATTATATCCATAATTCATAATCATGTCTTCAATTTCAACGTATAATTTAACGACATCCGGGATATTAGAATAACCTTCTTCATAAAAATCAATCCGTATGCTACTAAGGATTTCATATACGTCTTCATTATCCTCTATTTGCAAAAAATCATGTCCTGTAAATTTCATTTTAATGTTCTCTATTTCTTAGTTATTTAAGTTTATTTGATTTATCATCCAGAGCTTCGATACTAAATTTTATTGCAGTCCGGATAAAGTCTGCTAATTTCATATCCGCTGAAATTGCCGTATGTTTTAATGCGTTGAATAAATCCTGGGTTAGTCTTAGTGATATTTTTTTGTTTAAATTCATGATGTAATTCTCCTTTAAAAAGTTAATGTAAATAATTTGATTTAAGAGTGTGATATGGCTTTAAGTGCTGCTAATCGATGATTTAAATGCTGTTAATCGGGTGTTTTGAAATTCGTGTGTTATAGGTAGGACAAATGAACAAATGCAACCAGGAAGACAATGAAGAAGAAATATTTTCCCGTGTCCTTTGAGCCGGGGTGTTGATGAGTATCATCAGTATCTTTCAATAATTTTGAATAAAAATAATAATTTAATGATGTGTGGGAAATGTTGAATAAAATAAAGGAATCAAGGGTGGAGGACGATCAATCAGTAAATAATAAGCAGCCGTCTGAATCTAGTCTTTCATTTTTGTTCTTATATTCTGGACATGAATTTCCCGGAGTGGAGAAGAAGGGGAAGGCTCCTCCTCCTTCATGAGGGAGAAGGGGATATATTAATGTGAAATTAATTTTTTAAACCCAATATTAATCTACATTGTGCAGTGTTTATAGGGTTAAAATGAGAAAAGTTAATAAGTTAATTAAAATTCTGAAACTATTTCTTTTATATATTTATTTTTTTTTTAAAAAGTTATAGAAAAAAGATTAACTTATTAACTTATCAACGAATACCCCTATAAACATTGACTATTGGGCATTAATTTGTCTTTTTTAAAGTTAACTTTTATTAATTTATTAACAAATCTCCCCCTCCGATTGTGAAGGGGAGACGGCTATTGCTCTTTTAAATTACTTTCGCATTAAATATACAAACATTATTACTATGCTTAGTCGAATTACCGAACTTCCAGCCAGCACTTTTAAGAATGGCTTTAAATTCCCCCTTATTCTTGTGATGTTTTTCACCTTCTGAAGTACAATAATTTTCATATGATTTAAATATCTCACTCAATCTAGTATCTGTTCCAGTTGATTTTTTTAGTTTTTCAGATTCAAACTTTAATACATTATTTCCCAGTTCTTTGATCTGTTGCTTTTTATCATTCATCATAGGGGTTTCAGTAAGTTTAAATTTATTTTCTTTTAATATTTTGTAGCCTTCTAATGCCCAGTTGAATATACCAGGGAGTTCTGATTTTAATTTATCAATAAGAAACACATCCTGCTCTTCTTTTGAAAACTCTCGCAAGAACTCAATGGGATATACTCTTCTCCACATTCCATGAGACGTATCATCTATTACAGGTTCTTCATTCATTGATAAAAAATGTTTCGCATATGGATGAAAACTGATTGGGTGACTATATATAGCTCTGCCAGTCACAATATCACCACTAACAATCTCCTTAACCGAATCTGTGTTTATTTGTTTTTTCTGGGGAGTTTCTGCTGAGACATTTAACATCTTCCCAAACAGTTGAGGAATGTATCGCTCATCAGAGAATTTAGTTAGACTTAATTTGCAGGTATTGTGTTCTCCAAACAGCGAGTAAAGCAATATAATGAAAACTGATTTGCCATTGCTGCCGCCTCCGATTAAAAAGAATATTGCTGCTGTAGGAATCCGCTTATGGAATATGTATCCTACTGCCTGCTGGACAAAATTAATTGTCTCTGTATTACCCAGAAATACTTCATCAAGATACTGCAAGAACCTTGTACATTTTGCTTCAGGATCATACTTGTAGTCCATTAAATTATTTGTGAATATTTCAGGTGTATGTGGGATAAGTTTTTCTTCTTTCAGGTCAAACAAGCCGTTCTGAAGGGTTAAATATCTTGACTGTTCACGCACACCATCTTCCTTTTTAATCGTTGTATTGCCAATTGCAAAATGATTGAACTCTTTTAATTCTTTAGGTTTAAACAGATACCGATAGTCATCCATTACATCCTGACATTTTTTATTAATCTCTTCCTCATTACATTCAACATAGCATTTGCCCTCATAAAGAAAAAATACTTGACTGAACCTGCAGAGCTTATATTTGCGTGTGATGTATTCCTGTAGTCTAACAATATTCAGTTTAATCCTGTCATTTTCTTTATATAAAATCCCTTTTACAAACAGTGGATTATTATTTTCTTCTTCAGTAAGATTTAAAAGTTCAGAAATTCTCTTCTTTGCCTTTTCAATAGTAATTTTAAAGTATTGATCCGAGTTTGCTTGCTCCCGATATTTTTCGCCTATCATATAATCAGTATTTTTATAAATATATTTTATTTCGTTTTCAGATAAACCTGCTCGACACAGTTGATATATAACTGCCATATCCGCCTCACTTCTGGACTCATACTCGCCTTGATTGCCGTTTTTTATGAGTTTTTTGATACCTGGCCGTACATTCAAATCCTTAAGACTGATCGGACATTCAGAGTAATCATTTGTTGGAGGTTTTTTGCTAGGCTCTGGGGTTGGTTCATCTTCTGAAATTAACTGCTCAAAATCTTCAATGGCGTATTTAATATTATTATTTACAATGAGTCTTACTTTTCGTGGATTTTTTTTGTCTTTAAAATTTAATGTTCCGGGGACCCTAAGAACTCTTGAGATATCCTGTGTTCCGGGATCACCTCCGACTTTTTCACTTAAAAATTTGTTTATATTTTCAGTTTTTGTGAGGTTATTGCTATCAACTTTAATCGGCTTATTTAAAACCCAGTACACATGAAACCCACCTCCACTGAGGACAATAATTGTAGGTTTAATCGCAAAATTATTAATGGCTTTTAAGGCATCTTCTTTTGTTGCGTATTTTGAAACCTTTTTATGTCCGACAGTTCCAAAATCAACCTCCACATGAAACGTATTCACATATGAGACGTCATTTTTTGTGCAACCTCCGCCAGCATATGAATTAACTCCATAATATACATCTCTACCTTGGTTACATAATTCAAATGTCATATTTACAGCTTCTTCAATTGTATTAACGTTACCATTGACTGTGGAGGGTTCAAAAGAACCGATTTGAATTTGATTTTCAGTATTTAATTTTAATGCGGGACCGTGAATGGTCTCCAAAAATTCAGTTGCTTGTTTGTTTATATTCTTCATATCTTTGTTTCCTGTTCTACACAAATACATCGTGGTCATCTGGCGCATCATTACTGACCGGCAATTTGAACACATTGTTTTTTTGGTTATCTGGCTTAGAATGTTTTGATAAATATTGATGGATAATCTCTTTACAAAGACCTGCTACTGAATAATTATTATCCGGGTCTTCTGAAATCTTTTTTGAAACAATTTTCTTAAGTGCATACTTATCCTCTAGTTTGATGGCGATTTGAACCGCAATATTCTTTTTTAAATCTTTCATG
>CAYLYF010000184.1:0-5152 GCA_964387595.1 uncultured Thermodesulfobacteriota bacterium
GGGGATTTTGACCCGGCCACAGGTGGGGGATTTTCAAGTGGCCATCGGGGAAATTTTTCTCATCGGCAATTTTTCTGCTTTTTTCGATCAGCTTTTTAAGCTTTTCTTTATCAACATTCGGATTAAGCATCATAGATGCAATATCATACTTGGCATGTCCGCAGTAGGGAAAATCAAGCATCGCTTCGACTTCAGGCAAAAGGGCTTCTGCATCTGTGGTCAGTTTTAGACACTCATCCATAAACTGTTTGTCACAATTTACACAGGCCAGATAATGCTCATGTTCCTCTTTAGGAACAGGCGGAATATTGTCCGGTCCAGGCTGATATGAAAAATCTTCAATAAGTTCACCTTCAGCCATGGCCAGCACAGAAGGATTAATCCCCTTATAGCCTTTATCCCGGGCAATTTCTTCAGCTCTTGCCATAAGCTTTTTTACAATGGACATATCAACAGACCCGTCAGACAGCATACAGCTCAGTCCAAAAATTGCGTGGCAGCACCAGCGCATACTTATATACTCATGAAGCTCATCAAAATAAGAGGCGCAATAACTGCGCACCGTCCGGCATTTAAGCGGGAACACACACTTCATGCAGGTGTTCATAAATTTCCCGACCACATCACCCAGCTCATTAAAGTCCAGTTTATCCATATCCAGATTTTCCATCCGTTCACGGTTGACCTCGGCACAATAAATAGAACAATAAAAGTTCCCCATCTTTTTTACGGGTTTTCCAGTAATGTCCCCATTACATACCGCGCATTTTTGCGGCTGAGCATCATTGCCAGTCATATTAATATTTGCCATTTTAATTTTCCTCATTTGGAGATAACATAAATAATTAATTCAATTTGTTGACATGTTCAATTTTTTTGATTATAATTTCTATACCCTACCCCCCCATAGTATGTCAAGCCAAAAGGAGAAAAAATGATAAATGAAGAAGTAAAAAAAAGTTCACTGACACGCCTGAAAAAAATTGAGGGCCAGATCCGCGGCATCATGAAAATGGTGGATCAGGAAAAATACTGTATAGATATCATAAATCAGATCACTGCTGCTGAAAAGGCACTTGACGGCGTGGCTAAAAATATTATGAAAAGGCACATTGAAAGCTGCGTAACCGACGCCATTATCCAGGGTGAAGGTCAAACAAAAATTGATGAGCTTATTGAAACCGTATTTAAGATCTCAAATAGAAGAAATAACTAAGCAATTATAAAAACTTATAAAAGAGGAGTTAAAGTGGAAAAGAAACTAAATGTTGAAGGAATGACCTGCCCGAAATGTGTTGCCAGAGTGAATAAAATCATCCGGAAACATGCGGGTACAACTAATATTTCCGTAAGCCTGGAAGATAAGGAAGCTGTTTTCACCTGTGAAGAAGAAACTGATACTCAGACCATTATAAACGCTATAAATGATTTTGGCTTTAATGCGGCTGAACAAAACTAGGGCAGTTTCTGTTTTACTATAGCCTCGGGACAGCTGGACTGCCGTCACTTAAACCCTATGACTACACGTTAGAAAAATGCTCTAAATAACTCTCTATTAGAAGAATTTAAAATGATTAAGACAGAAACAATACCCGTATACGGAATGATGTGCGGACACTGCGTAAAAGCGGTAAAAATGGCGCTTGAGGATATTGACGGCGTAACCGGGACCGAAGTAATCCTTGAGGAGAACGCAGCGATTGTCACCTTTGATGATGCTTTAACCGGGACTGAGAGCTTCACAGAAGCCATTATTGAAGAAGGCTATACCCTGGAACCGGAGGAAGAAGATAGCGAACCTGAAACAGACACCGGTACTCCTGTAACTGTTTCTTCTAATGCAATTGCTTCCCAGTTTTTCATTACGGGCATGTCCTGCGTAAACTGCGCCGGCTCGATTGAAAAGGGGTTTAAAAATTCTGAGGGTATTTACAGTGCGACCGTTAATTTTGCAATTGAGCGTTTGACCGTTGAACACAGTCCTGACCTGTCCGCTGCTGATATTATCAAAAAAGTTTCAGATCTGGGGTATCAGGCTTCAAAAGAAAGAAAAAAAGCATCAGAACCTGCTATTGCAAAAAAGGAAAAATTCAGATTTTTTTTCGCTCTCCTGTTAACAACCCCGCTGGTGATCTTCATGTATACCATGCCGTTTGGCCATGTGGGGACAAATTATGCCATGTTTGCTCTTGCTACACTGGTTCAGTTTGTTTCAGGACGAACTTTTTATGAAGGAGCCTATCACTCTTTAAAGAACCGTTCGACCAATATGGATGTTCTGGTGTCTCTCGGTATTTCATCCGCATATTTTTACAGCGTTTTTTCCCTCTTTTTTATAGACCCGCATCAGCATACATTCTTTGACAGTTCGGCCATGCTGATCACCTTCATCCTTCTCGGTAAAATGCTTGAAGCCCGTGCGAAAGGAAAAACCGGGCAGGCTCTGCAAAAGCTTCTTTCTCTGCAGGCAGATCAGGCAACACTCATTGAGAACGGTCAGGAACGGTTGGTTCAGGCATCATCCATTCGTTTAAACGATCGGGTCATTGTCCGTCCGGGTGAAAAGATCCCGGTTGACGGCGAAATTGTTGACGGAACAACTTCGGTAGATGAATCCATGATCACCGGTGAATCGATTCCTTCTGAAAAAAGTGTCGGAAGTCAGGTCACCGGTGCCACCATTAATAAATCAGGCCTGATCACCATTAAAACCAACCGAATCGGCAGCGATACCCTGCTCTCACAGATCATTAAGATGGTTGAAGATGCCCAGTCGGATAAAGCACCCATACAGCGGCTGGCAGACATTGTTTCAAACTATTTTGTGCCTTTTGTGGTTGTGTCAGCACTGATCACTTTTTCATTATGGTTTTTTGTTATTAACTTTACCCCGCCTGCAGGCACAACGCCATTTCTGTTTTCATTTCAGCTGATGATCTCAGTTCTGGTTATTGCCTGTCCCTGCGCGCTGGGTCTGGCAACCCCAACCGCTATTATGGTTGGAAGCGGTGTGGGCTTAAACCGGGGAATACTTTTTAAACGCGCCTCTGTTCTTGAAAACATCTCAAAAGTTGACATACTGTTGTTTGACAAAACCGGCACCATCACCAAAGGCCAGCCGGAAGTTGTGGGGATCTATCCTTTTTCCGGCATCACTGAAAATAATCTTTTAGAGATCGCTGCCGGTGCAGAACAAAATTCTCTCCACCCCCTTGCCCAATCAGTCGTTAAGAAAGCGCATGAAATGGGGCTGTCTGTTCAAAAAACAACCGGGGTGCAGGAAATCAGCGGACAGGGCATTCAATGCAGTTATGATAATAAACAGATAAAAGCAGGCAATCAGGCCTTTATCAGCAAGACTATAGAGATTCCGGATAATGTGCTTTCAAAGGGAAAAGAACTTGCTGAAGCCGGAGAATCAACTATCTATATCTCCTTAGCTGATAGGGTCATCGGACTTTTAGCACTTTCAGATGTAATTAAAGAAGATTCTGCAGCCGCAATAAGCAAACTGCATGAAATGGGCCTTAAAACTGCACTAATCTCGGGAGATAATACTCTCACGGCACAGCGGGTTGCTGCCGAAGCAGGAATTACAGATGTTGAAGCAGAAGTCTTACCTGAAGATAAAATTAATATCGTTAAAAAATGGCAGGCTCAGGGACTTTCGGTCGGCATGGTTGGAGACGGCATTAATGACGCCCCGGCCCTTGCCCAGGCAGATATTGGAATCGCCATCGGTTCAGGAACAGATGTTGCCAAGGAAACTGGGGACGTTGTCCTGGTAAAAAACAGCCTGATGGATGTTGAACGCGCGATCCGCCTCGGCCGCAAAACACTGCGCACCATTAAAGAAAATTTTTTCTGGGCCTTTTTCTATAATATTCTGATGATTCCAATAGCCGCCGGTATCCTGTATCCGGTCAACGGTCTGGTCCTTAAACCGGAATGGGCCTGTATTGCCATGTGGTTTTCATCCATTACCGTAGTAACAAACTCGCTTCTTCTTAAACGATTCGAAAAAAAGCTCAGGCAGGTGTAACCTTTCATTTATTATGCTATCTATATAAATAGAAAATAACGGTTAATTATTTATTGGAGGTCTCACAATGAAAAGATTTCAATTACTAATTACAATACTTTTTTCAATTTTTATTTTTAGTTCACTTGTCTATGCGCAACCCTGCAAGCAAAAAGGAATCACAAATACGGTTTCTGAAATTGGATTATGTATGCCGTGGCTTAACCTGACCATAGATCAACAGACACAAATCACCGCGCTGCATAACAGCTTCAATAAAGAAACAGTGCCGCTTCAAAAGGAATTATCAAAGAAACGTCTTAAAATGAATATTCTTCTTCTGGATGAAAAAATTGACGATACAAAAGCATTTGAATTACAGGCAAAAATTTCAGAGCTCACGGCCAAAATAGAAATGCGAACACTTAAAGGTATGCTTAAGGCGTATGTCATATTAACAGCTGAACAGCGGGAACAGCTCCCCGCCGGCTGTTCCCTTGGATTTGGCAACATGAACTGCGGCCAGGGTCCCTGCATGACCGGCAGACCCGGGATGGGCGGCAGTAACACAAATACAATGGGAAGAGGCCGGGGTTTAAAACAGGGAAGATGCTGGTAAATAGCATGTAGCATAGTGCCTAGAGCATGGAACGTTCATTAATGGCTGATCGTCTGTTGTCGATTAGCCATTAATTATTTTAGACCCATATTT
The DNA here is from genome assembly GCA_964387595.1 of uncultured Thermodesulfobacteriota bacterium. Lineage (GTDB taxonomy): Bacteria > Desulfobacterota > WTBG01 > CAIYCZ01 > CAIRTM01 > JAHEEI01. The sequence continues at coordinate 4,734 of CAYLYF010000184.1, forward strand.
TTTATGGATCATCGACAAAATCTGTGGGTAAACATATAGATATTAGTAGAAACACAAGTCCCTTCATTTTCTTTGGCGGCCAAAGAAAACGAAGCAAAAGAAAGGCCGCCCACAATTTTGGCCTTCGGCTTCCCTCCCTCCGCATTTGCCTGTGGCGGGTCCAAAAACTCGCTTCGCTCAGACAGTTTGGACCCTTCTTCCACAGTCAAACACTCCGTTCGGCTGCGTTGTATGGGATTTAAAACCCTTAAAAAACCAAAGTCAAAAAAGCATAAACCAAAAACCATAAAAATAAACATAATTACAAGACGTTACATGTCTTAACCTTTGTCCGTTACCCACAGATTCTGTTGAAGAACCGATTTTAATAATACCTAAGCTGAGCGATTTTCAGCCTAAAAAAAAACCCTCAGAGTGAA
>CAYLYF010000185.1:0-5117 GCA_964387595.1 uncultured Thermodesulfobacteriota bacterium
GCTGATGAATATGAATCAATAAGTGACCTGATTACCAATGTTCTTAAACTTAAACTTAAATTAAAAAACAGCAGAATTCCATTAACAGACACTGAACACCATAATATTATTGACCTCCATAACAATGTAACCGATTATTTTAACTTAATAAATACCGCAATAATTGAAAGAAACAGAAATATAAAAGCTGAAGCAAATACAAACGGCAACGCAATAGCACATCTTTTCCGTGAAAAACGCTCCCTCCATCTGGAACACATCTCTAAGGCAAAACCAGACCCGCTTCTCAGTGTCAGCTATATGAACATGCTCAACTCATACAGAAACATGAAAGACCATATCCTGAATGTTGCCGAAGTACTTTCAGGCGAAAAATAAGTTATCAATCGACTAATTCTCATATCTGTTTTTTTACAAATCCTGTTCTCCGTTCTTAAACATTCAACCGCCCCCGCAAATTTTCTAAATATAGACATATAACAGCCAGTTACTGCAATAATGGTTTTTAAATAATACTTGACATTTTTAAGCGTAAAAGTTACCTTTACACTTTAATTTTAAAGTGGTTTTAAATGGCACCCAAAAGCTGAAAATCACCTATTCTTAATAAAATAAGGAGAATAAAGTTGAGCAACAAAAACTTCAAACAGGAAAATGTCGGCTGCTATTTACTGGAAACAGACAATGCCCAGCCTTACAAACCAGGAACAAAACCCGAACTCCGCCCTGTATGGGACAAGGATCTGTGCGCAAGATGCGCGCTCTGCTACATTTACTGCCCTGACGCTGCAATAAGCAGGCAGGAAGACGGTTATTTTGACATTGATATCAATAAGTGCAAGGGATGCGGCATCTGTCATAGAGAATGCTGGTTCGGAGCGATAAGCATGCAGGAGGTGAACTAATGGATAAATTTAATTTATATGCAGCACAAATGCTTTCATTCAATGAGCACTTTGCCGACAAAGGACACAATGCCTGTAAGGGATGCGGCATCGCACTTTCCGCCCGCCAGGTATACAAGGCTCTTGAAAATATTTGTCAGGATATAGAAAAAGCGGAGTGGCAGATCCCCTGGCAGCAGGAAGAGACCGTCGGATCAAAATCAGACAATTCCAAACTCTCTCTTTTAACAATTAAAAAAGAGAGCGGTGACACCCTGCAGATCTGTTTTGACAATGAATGTTCAGACAAAAAAATCGATAATTCCGACCTTATAAAACGTCAGCCTGCCATAGCAGCTGCCAGCGGTTGTAATTATGCAGCAACTGCGAGCCCAAGTCACCCTTTTGACCTGATCGATAAAATAAGAAGTGCTTATAAATCAGCCGGATCTGCATTTGTCCAGATACTCTGCCCCTGCCCTGTTGTATGGGATTTTGATACGGAAAATACAGTCAGACTTGCAAGAATGGCCGTAGAGGCGAGAGTTTTTCCGCTTTATGAAATATCAGCGGGATACTACCGCATTTCTGCACAGGAGAACAACCCAAGGACAGTCAATGACTATCTTAGCCGCCAGGGAAGATTTTCCGGATGGAAAAAGAAAAAGATCGAAGCTTTACAGGAAAAAGTCAATAATTTCTATGATAGTCTAATTGAAAAAAGCAATAAGGGCTTATAATCAGCCTTACCCATAAACCGTAAAAGAAACAAATTAAAAGGGAGCAATAAATGGCTGACTTAACATGGACGCCTGATGGTGAAAAAATATTTAAAAAATTAACGGATGCAGTTCCTGAGGCAATGCGTGAAGCCATTAAACCAAAGCTTTTGGAAATGATTGCGGCACGGGCAGCAGGAAATCCTGTAACAGAAGATATTGTTACTGAAGTGGTAAAGGAAGACCTTCCTGAGCCTCAGAAAAGCGCATTAATGGCTGCACTTGGCATTGAGCCGGAAACACCAGAACCTGAAGGCCCCAAAATAAACTGGTCCGGTAAAAGCGAGATGATGTTTGAAATAATGCTTGGGGAAGTACCGGAAGCAATGCGGGGTGTATTTCGCGGAAAATTATCTGCTGTTATAATGGAGAAGTGCAAAGGCGGTCCCGCCACAGAAGACCATGTAACAGAAGTTGTCAATGAGATCGTTCCCGACCCGTTTAAGACCAACATCTTAAAGAAATTTAAAGAGATCGGCGACTTTGATATTAACATCATCGATGAAATCATCGACCGTCACGGAAAATCGGAAGAAAGCCTGATGTATATCCTCCATGATGCACAGGACGCGATCGGTTACCTTCCGATAGAAGCCATTTCTGCCATAAGCAACAAATGCGGGATCAAACTCAGTGCGATTTACAGCATTGTTACCTTCTATAAAGCTTTCAAGCTGGAAGCCCCGGGCAAGCATCATATCAAGATCTGCAAGGGAACGGCATGTCACCTTAATGATAAAGATAAAATTGCAGAAAAAGCTGAGAACAAAGCAAAATCTTCTGACACAACTGTAGAAAAAACGCTTTGTCTTGGATGCTGTGACTGTTCTCCGGCATTTGAGATCGATGGAAAAATATATCAGGGTGACGAAGCAAAATCAGTTATCGATACACTTTAGGTCATAGTGATTAAAATGTGTTTTCAATAAAAGGAAGAGTGTAAAAATGAATAAAACTTCAGACTTAAAAACCGCAAAAGATAATGGTCAGGCACTGTTATTTCCTGAAAATGTAAGAATTAACGTGGGTTCATCCACCTGCAATATTGCAAAAGGTGCTGATCTGGTTTATAACGCAATCGAATACGGTATTAAAGAAAAAAACATCAAGGCCAGCCTTGTAAAAGTCGGCTGTAAAGGCCTTTGCCATATGGAACCTGTCGTTGAGATACAGGCACCGGGCAGCCCAAAGGTGATTTACACCCATGTAAAAGAAACAGATGTCCCCAAAATCCTTGAAGCGGCTTCATCCGGCAAACCGGACACTAAACTGGCATTTGCCCGTATTGACAAGGAAGAGCATGTTTTAACAGGGGATATAACTTATAGTACAAACCCGGATGCTTTCAAAGACATCACCCCTGTTGATAAAATTGAGTTTCTCAGTAAACAGCACAGACTTATACTGAGAAATGCGGGCATCATCGATCCTGAAAACATCAATGAATATATTGCCTTAGGCGGATATGAAGCACTTATAAAAGCACTGTCTATGAGTCCCGGTCAGATTATAGACGAGGTAACAAAATCCGGTCTCCGCGGACGCGGAGGAGGCGGTTTTCCGGCAGGGATCAAATGGAAAAGCTGCAGTGATTCAAAAAGTGATGAAAAATACTTAATATGCAACGTGAGTGAGGGAGAACCGGGAATCGGAATGCATAGAAGTTTCCTTGAGTCTGACCCCCATTCAGTACTTGAAGGCCTTATCATTGGCGGTTACGCCATGGGCGCCGGCACAGCTTATGTATACATCAGGGACAATTACCGTATTGCCCTTAAAAGATTTAAAAAAGCAATGGCTGATGCAGAAGAAGCAGGCTTACTGGGTGAAAATATTTGCGGAAGCAATTTCAGCATGACCATCAAAGTTAAAGAGGGCGGCGGACGATTTGTCTGCGGAGAGGAAACCTCTTTAATCGCGTGCCTGGAAGGAAAGATCGGCGAACCAAAACAAAGACCTCCTTTCCCAACAATTAAAGGCCTGTTCGGAAAACCCACCTGTATAAACAATGTTGAGACATGGGCAAATATACCCTTAATCACCCTTAAAGGCAGCAGCTGGTATAAAAAGATTGGAACAGCTAAATCAACCGGCACAAAAGTACTTTCCTTAACAGGAAATATTAAACAGGCTGGAATGATAGAGGTTGATATGGGTACCTCCTTAAATGAAGTCATAAACAAGATCGGCTGCGGCGTAGCAAACAATAAAAAGCTTAAAGGAATTCAGACCGGCGGTCCTTCCGGCGGTGTATTACCGGCAAGCGAGGTTAAATTAACCGTTGATTATGATGAACTTAACGCAGCGGGATCAATGCTTGGCTCAGGCGGAATGGTAATAATGGATGAAGATACGGATATGGCAGAAATTGCCAAATATTTTACGGACTTCTTTGTTGAAGAATCCTGCGGGAAATGTACACCCTGCAGAGAAGGTGTATGCAGGATGAGCGATATTCTTGCGAAGATACTAAGCGGTCTTGGAAAAAAAGAAGATCTGAAGATCCTGGAAGAGATGTCTGTTCCGATGACTAAACTGTCAGCATGCGCACTGGGCAAAACTGCGCCGGTTCCGATACTGTCTACTTTAAAACATTTTAAAAATGATTATTTAAAACATATTAATTAATCATAATAAACTTTTAAAAAGCTCCCTTTAAAGGGAGCTTTTTTTATGTCTAAACCCGACATTTTAAATGATATACAGTATCAAATAATTGTCTCATATTACAAGACTTTTGTATTGCTAAACAACATTAAAGTCTTTTATTATAAGACAATTACCCTTTTAATTTTTCATTTTCCAGACAAAGCTCCTCTTAAAATATTTTTTTTTGTATTTTAAAATATTATTTCAACAGCTGGATATGCTCAATAATGTAGCACTTTTCAATCAAATCCAATCTCCTTTTATACGGCCAATCGATTTCAACTCTATCCAGCCAAATATCAGCTTAAAGTTGGCATACCCTTTGCTTAGTCTTAATCATAACAATCATCAAGGGGGAGCTTGACTATGATTACAAAAAAAAGTGCCCAAAATTCAAATGACAACTATCTGTATTCGAAAAAGTATCCGAACATTGAAAACACAAACGCCTATTCAGAAACTTCTGACACTGCAAATGATACTGCCGGTGTGAGATCATCAGAGCCTGCTGCTTCCGCAAAAAAACCTGATCCTAACCCGTTAAAAAAAGAAAAAGCAGCAACACCTAATAATAAAAAATTAAAGAAGCAGGATACAAATGTCCTTTCATCTTATTTAAAAGATATAAGAAAATGGCCTATTTTCTGTAAAGAGGATGAACAAACCTTTGCAAAGGCTTACCAGGAAGTAGAATATAAAAAAGGGATAATTTTGGAAAGATGGACAAAATCTTATTCAAAGCTTATCAACTGGACCCCGATGGCCACTTGAAAATCCCCCACCTGTGGCCGGGTCAAAATCCCCC
>CAYLYF010000186.1:0-5089 GCA_964387595.1 uncultured Thermodesulfobacteriota bacterium
TATTTAAGACTGCTTTTCCTGTTTTATCTGTGCTGGTTCGTTGCAGCTATTGTGGGGAAGAAATTTAAAATAGATTCTTATACTACATTTGGGACTAGTACTTTAACTCTTTTAAGATCTTCTCTTTATCTAACTTATTTGATTGCATTTTTTGTGGTTGTTTTAGGGCTTGCCAGTTTTTCAAGGATTCATATTTTCAGCACCTGTTTGGTGCTGTTTTTTTTGGAGTATATAGTCTGGTTTGTCTATAATAAAATGTTCAATTCCGAGACAATTGACAAGAATAGTTTTAAAAATATTTTAGATTCCATCTGGCTGGAAAACAATATTTCCTGGGTCCTGGTGTTTATGGATTTGTTCCTGGTTATATTTTCTTTTTTTATGGTGAATTATTTAAAAAGAGGGCAGTTGGCGCTGCTGCCGGATTATTCTAAACTGTTTATTATTTTTTTTGGAGTATGGTTTGTAATTTCTGCAATGACCCGAAAATTTTCAATAGAAAAATTCAGGAATGTCCATTTTTTTACCTGGAAGTGGATCAAGGCCGGGGCCCTGATGCTGGCAACTATGGCTGCTCTTGTTTTCGGGGCAAGGCTTTTTTATTTTTCGCGGTTCCAGTCTTTGGGATCTATTTTGCTGTTGACGGTTTTGGAATTTATCATGATCAATTTTTACTATAGGATCAGCAAGACCAAAGAAGCAATTCCGGATATAGAGTCTGTTAAAACGGTTAGAAATGTTTTAAAGCAGGATAATATTCCCCTGGAAGTGGATATTGATATCATCCGGCAAAAGCTAATGGAACCAGCCGGGAAAAGATTTAAAAGGCGGATTGCTTCTGAAAATTCCGGGCTTTTTGAGTTTATTGATCAGCATATTAATCTTGATGATATGATGCGGATGGAAACAGCCATTGAACGATCCTGTGATATGCTTGACCTGAATTCTGACAGGATGCCTGTTCGTGTTTTTATGAATCTGTGGAAAATCAATGATATCAGGAGGGTTAATGCATATTTTTTAGAGATGCATCAGATGCTGCTGCCAGGTGGGTATTTTATCGGGCATGCCCATACCATTGATACCCATTATAAATGGATGTTTAAAAAATTCCCCAGGTATATGGCATGGGCGATTTATCTGGTGGATTTTGGTTTCAGGCGTGTCATGCCTAAACTGCCCGGACTCCAGAAAGTTTATTTTTTCTTGACCAAGGGCAAAGGCAGGCTTATTTCCAGGGCTGAATTACTGGGGCGGCTCAGTTTTTGCGGGTTTGAGATTGTTGCGGAAAAAGTGATTGGCAATAAACATTATGTGATTGCAAGAAAGGTAAAAACCACTTCTTTGGATACAAGTCCCACCTATGGCCCTCTGGTTCAGTTGAAACGGTCCGGTTTCGGGGGGGAGACTATTCATACTTATAAGTTTCGAACCATGCATCCTTATTCCGAGTATCTCCAGCAATATATCTATGATCTGCAGGGGCTGCAAAAAGGCGGGAAAATCGAGAATGATTTCAGGATGACCACCTGGGGCAAGTACATGCGTAAATTCTGGCTGGACGAGCTTCCCATGCTGTATAACTGGATAAAGGGAGACGTGGGCATTGTGGGTGTCCGGCCCTTGAGTTTTCATTATCTGGATCTGTATGACAAGGATCTTCAGGACTTGAGAAAAAAAGTCAAACCCGGTCTTGTCCCGCCGTTTTATGCTGACCTGCCTGAAACCGTTGAAGAAATATGCGACTCAGAAAGAAGATACATAAACGCTTTCCTGAAACGCCCCTTCAGAACCCAGTGCATCTACTTCTACAAAGCCTTTGTCAACATCGCCATCAAAGGAGCCCGCTCAAAATAGGGGTCAGGCTTTCCTTATTGTAGTTATTGCATTGTTAATTTAAATATGCAGTAGATAATTATGCCAAGAAAGCGCCACAAAATACTTCGGGGAAAACTGATTAATGAAAAAGAGCTGGAGCAAAATGATTGAGAGTTTCGGGTTTCGAATTGGGCTGAAGTTCATGGTGCTGGCGTTTTTGGGGACGAATCTGTGGTTGCGCTTCTCAACGCTTTTTGATTACAGCCTTTTTCTGCAGGGAGTGTTCTTTTTTTTGGGATTGTGTTGTTTGGGTGTGATTTTTCTCCCCAGGCTTTTGAAAGTATTTTTGTTTCTGTTTGGAGTATCTTTCTTTTTGTTTGGATTTCGAGCCTATGATATTCCAAGCCAGGTTTTTGAGATGGTTGTGGTGTTTGTGGTTTTGACAGTCTGGCTCGTAAATTTGCGAAACAGATCATCCTCCAACGTAAGTCAACACCTTTTTGGGCTGATGGTCTGCTATGTAGCTCTTTCGGCTTTTTCTCTGATGCTGCTCCCTTTGGGCCATATTTTGAATGATTTTTGGCTCTTTGGCTGGGAAGCGTCCGCGAGGCAGGTAAGCAATGCGACGCCAAACAGCCCACTGTACGCCTTGGGAGGATTTAATCGCCTGTTGCTCTATTCTATGTTGTCATTTCAGCTTGCGTTGGTACCGGATTCTCTGAAAAATTTCAAATTGGTCTTTGCGGGAATTTTTTCCGGCGCTGTTTTTTGTGCGATTATTGGTTTGTTGGATTTCAGTGGGTTGATCTCACTGCAATGGTATCGCTTAGGGACAACAGCTATTCCGGGTGTTCTTCATTCCACCTTTTTGAACAGGGGTTGGTTTTCGGAATTTATCCTGTCGGCAGTCCCGTTTGTTTTAATAGGTTTTATCAGCCCAATTAAATATCGTTGGTGGAAAATAATGTTGTTTGTTTTCCTTGTAATCTGTGAAGTTGTCCTGATTTTAGCTGGTGCCAGGGCGGGTTGGGTTTCATATCCTCTTGTCCTTTTTATCTGTTGGCTTTTTTTCTATTTCGTAAAGGATGGTGGAATTAAGAGGCCAAAATTTGGATGGTGGAATTTGGTTAAGGTAGCAGTATCCGTGCCTATTACCATAGGGATCAGTCTACTTCTTGTCTTTCAGGTCATGCTGCCCCTTTCAAACGCTCTTAAAGAAAAGTCGGACGTTAAGGACAAGGGAAGGGATTCAGCCTTCACTACAGAATACCTTAAGAAAAATGCAGTGACCATGCTTACTGCAAACGCGAGCAGTAGACCCATTAGGTGGAAGCAGGGTTTTAACGTTGGCAGAGAAAACCCAATATTTGGGATGGGCTATGAATCTTACAGGTGGCATGCCGATATCTTGCCGAGTGTTGAAGGGTCGTATTGTAACAGAAATGTGACTCATGGCTTTGCTGACACTCCGCATTGTATCTTCTATCAGCTTTTTGTCAGCGGAGGGATTGTTGGGCTTTGTTTGTGGATGATGATCATTCTATTTGCCATAACGATTCTTATTGTTGATCTCGTCAGGAATCAGAGATTATTAAATATCCCGGTCGTAATCTCCATAATTAGCTTCCATATGTACGGCATATTCCAAAGCATGCAGTATGTCCCTATGATATGGTCCATGATTTTTCTCTGTTTGGGGTATGCCATGACCATCGATGAAAAAGTTCTGCCGGAGCGATTGAGGCGGATCACGGGTATGGGGGTCAAGGTGATGATATTCCTGGTTCTGATTGGGGGTGTGGTATATTTTTCGGGTCGGGGTTCCCAGGGGTTGGCTGATAAATATGGGTTGAAAGTCTATGCGGCGAACCAGGGCTGGGATAATTATCTGGGTTTTCATGACAGAGAAAAAGGTCCGAATGGATATTTTCGATGGTCAGAGAAAAAAGGGTTAATGAAAATCCCTGAGGACGGATTTGTTGAAATTCGAGTCAATTGTGCCACTCCGGGTTTGGCGCAGGAACCGGTGACAGTTGATATCCGTGTGGACGATGAGCCGATAGAGCGGATTGTGTTTGAGACGGCTGGCTCTCGGAAATGGTACCACTGGCTGGGGGGACAGAGAACGAATAATTGGGGAGTGCATGAGATTTTAATCGATGTATCCAGAACATGGAACCCCAAGAAACTTGGAATAAGTTCTGATGGACGGGATCTGGGTGTGGCGGTGAGTGAGCCCAAGTTGCTTGAGAACATACCCAGGGACGGGGTTGGGTTTTATGGATGGGAGACGTTAGATACACAGAGTGCAGAGAGCATGGCGAAGGACGGGAAAGAAAAGAGGTTTCGGTGGACGGGGAAGCAGGCAAGCGAAATGATTGCGGAATGCGGAATGCGGAAGGAAAAAATTGAGGGTGGAGAAGAAGCCCCGGGGTTGGTTTTCTTCTTGCAATGTATGCATCCGGATATTGAACAGAGCCCCGTGGTGGTGAAGATGTTGGGCGATGGGGAGTTGTTGCGGTCTGTTGAGTTTAGTGATTATGGGTGGAAGCAGGTGGAATTTGCGGCGAATGAGTTAAAGGGGAAGAACATTATAACATATGAGGTCAGCCGAACGTGGAATCCTAAGCGGATGGGTGTTTCGGGCGATGATAGGGAGTTGGGAGTGGCGGTTAAAATTGTCGGAAGACAATTTTAATTTTGAGTTTTTAATTTAATTTTGGAAAAGGGGTCAGGCTTTCCTTATTGTGGTTATTGGGTTTTTTTTGCCGCGGATTTGGCGCGGATTTGGCGCGGATTTGGCGCGGATTCTTTTTTGTAAAAACCAAGAATATCGCTGTGTTTGTATTTAAACCTATCTGTGTGTAAGTAAAAGCAAAGTCAAAAGCTTTTCTCACAGAGCTCCCAGAGCACACGGAGGAAGGCGGATTGGAAAGTCAAAAGATTTTTTCTCACAGAGTACACGGAGCACACGGAGAAAAACGGGTTAAAAAGTCAAGGGGTCAGACAAGGGGTCAAATCTGCCGTTGACCTTTACCTGATGGGTAAGAAAAGGGGTCACACATGAAATGTGAAATCAAGGCATAACTCCCCTTTTTCCTGAAAAGTTTTTTTTGACCTCACAGGACGACCTTACAACTTGTTGCTTGCTATCTTCAGTAAATAGAGCCTGTCCCAAAATATAAAGTGCTTAAGAGAGAACCATAGGGGTCAGGGTGATCTTCCCCCAGTAAAACGGACACCTCGGTTAAGGGACAGCCATAGCACTCTC
>CAYLYF010000187.1:0-5085 GCA_964387595.1 uncultured Thermodesulfobacteriota bacterium
GTAACATTAACATCAGCCATATTCAAGTTGATGGCACGCAATGTTGACTTTGCGTTTTGTTAAGGTTGCTTATGATTATGTAACACTGGAGCTGAGACACTCGCAGCTTTAAGCGCGTTTATTCTAATGTGAATTGTTAGGTTAATTGTTGTATTTATATTTTCAACATGAGTCAAGAGCAGATTTGACCCCCTTTCCTGATGCTGCCGACTGATCTGTTTACTCCGCGTCATTTTCATACCAAAGGATTTTGCTGATATTAAATGCGGAAACTGCTACGTCTTTATTTCCGTCATTATTTACATCAATTGCATGTACATCCCAGGCTTTCAGGTGTTGTGTGGAAATCATTACTCTTTTGTCCTGGACAATACCTTTATCCTCGTCATAATGAAACTGAATCCAGGACACATTCCCGGGATCGCCGAAGGTTTCTCCAGTGTAGGTGCTGATAATATCAAGCTCTTCGTCATTATCCATGTCGACCAGATTAAAATAGGGGCCGATTCTGTATCCGCCTTCTTCCAGCGTGTGCTGCTGCCATATTCCGCCAAGTTCAGGGTTTCCCGGATTGATATAAAAAGTTATGCCTCCCGGATTATTGCTGACCCTCCGGTCATTGGTCCCAACGATAATATCACCATATCCGTCTTCATTTACATCAAGAATTCGAACCGTATAGCTGGCTGCTTCCATGCCCGGCTCCACCTGGAAACGCTGCCAAGTTGTTTCATTGTCTTTGGGGGCCTTAAACCAGTAAACCGTTCCGACTTCCTCTAGGCCCTTTCCTGTAGCAACAGCAATGTCCATTTCTCCGTCAAGGTCAAAATCGGAGAGGTCAATACCGTTAACATATTTAATGCCATTTTCACCCGGAGCACTTATGGTGATTCGGTCCCAGTCTTTGTCTTCATTTAGATTGTTTCGAAACCAGACAACCTCGCTTGTTTCAGGCTCAATGGGCATCCAGATGGTTCCTACCACCACATCATTATCACCATCGTCATCCATATCACCAACAGCAATATAGTTTGCCCCAATCTCATCCATCTCACCGATGATATGTTTTTCCCATGAGGTGCCATTGTCACTGTTTTCATACCACAGCATTTGGCTTTCAAGGCAGGCATCAACAGTAGGAACAAACTTACCGCTGGAAAGTGTGCACATTCCGCCCACAACCACATCTAGATCACCGTCACCATCCAGGTCATTCAATTCATGGTCTGCGGGTGTATCCAGAGCTTCATCAACAGCATGCCGGGTCCATACGTATTCATTATTTACAGATGTGCTGCTGAACCAATTAACTGCATGATCCCAATAACCCACAGTCACAAGATCGTCCTGACCGTTGTTGTCTACATCCCCTACAAACATGTCACCTGTTTTAAACTGATCTGTGACCATATGGGCTGTCCAGTCTGCCACCTCAACCCAAGCACCAGGTTCCACTGGACTGTTGCACGAAAGCAGCGTTGTTATTGCTATCAGACTTATAAATAGTTGAACGGTGTTTTGCATAGTTAACCCCTTATTTATAGTTTATACATAACATTATTTTTGATAACATCAACAATTCAGCAGTCATCAAAAGTGTAGAGTAGAGCCCTCGTGCACGCAAGCCGTCTGGAGGATTAGCCGAATGTCTGGCCACCCAATGTCCATTAAGTATCGGGAAGATACCCACGTACTGTACGTTTCCTTAAGCCCCCTTGTCGAACCGGACATCGGGTTTTACCCGGTACGGCTCTCCGACGACCTTCTCCATCAGTTTATCAGCTTAGCAATATTCGGAACCTCTCACGAACAAATGCGTTCAGTTTCTGGAGTCGCTTCATGACCGGCCTGGCTTTTCTATGATAATTGTTCCAGCCTCTTATAATCGGATTCAGGATTACTATCATAGCTTCCAGCGGTTTATAATATTGACGGCCTATCGTGTAGCGGATCTTGCTCTTGATTTGCTTAATTGAGCGATCCAATGGCCAAACCGCACAGAAATGCTTCAACTTCGCATCTTTTCTGCTTGTAGCACACAGCCTTAAATGCATCCCCAGAAAATCAAATCCTTTGCGGGCTCCCATTATCCAGCCGTGGGCCTCACTCCTAATTTCCAGTGTGGAAACAACTGGGGCTGCCTTTGTGCAATTCTGTCAGAAACTGTCGGAATGCCAAGTAACCTTTTACCACCTGTTATTTACTGTTTTGGCGGAAAATTAAATATTCTGACTACACCGGCTCTCTGATTATATTTTGAATTCATCACAGCAGCAAAAAAACCATAATTGATTAATCTAATACCGCTGTGGGGTGCTCCCTGATTCCAGTAGTTCCGGTAATCCGTAAAGATACCGGAGGGAAACCCGAAATCAGTTATAGAGGGTTCTTCATTTAGATACAAAAACTTAGGGATAATAACCCTTTTATTAAATGCAGCATCATGCATCTGGATTTGAGTTTGGAGGGTATAGCCCTCACTATCAAATAATGCTTCCGGATGAGAATCCACAATACCCAGAAAAACCTTACCCGGGTGGATCCCTGTCCAGTTATTAACTTCAGCCGTATCCCGGTACCATAAGAGTAGTCCCCGTTCATTTTTGTAATATTGAACAATATTGCTGTCATAGTCTTTCCATGAATAGCAATATTGTTGTGAAATATCGGTATTTGCGTAATTTCTCCACTCGAGCAAATAATAATGGTCCTTCAGTTCAAAACCTTCATAACGTTTAAAACCGCTGTATATCCAATCTTCGGGTTCATCCTCAGCACCGTCGCTGAACAGTTCAGTGTCACCGGCTGTAACTTTCAGTTCGTCGAAAAAGATACCTGTCCCAAGAGTCGCAATGTCGGTCATATAACGTAACTGCAATAAGATTTCCTGACCGGCATAAGGCGTTAAGTCAGCAGTATCTGCAACCCATCCTTCACTTTTCCCGCTATACCCCGGGAGATGAGTGATAATTGTTTCAAAAGCCTCGGGATCATGTTCATAGGTGGTTAAAGGCGTAGCAAGTGACTGCCAGGTTGAACCGTTGTCTGTTGATACCTGTATAAAGGCAAAGTCCCAGTCGATTTCAATATCATACCAGGTCATATAGCTGAGGCTTATGTTTTCAGCTTCCGGCAGGCTTATTGCCGTATACATGCTGTTGTCAGATTCACCTGAACGTCCTCCGTACCATTCATAGACTCCTTCATAGGGGGGCACCAGCTCTAATTTATGTTTGGGTAGATTAACCTGTACAACCTGATCAAATTTTGGGTAATAGCTTGTTGATTGGGCGATTTGATAGGATTTTCCAAGAAGAGGGATATCTTCCAGCTGAATAATCGTAGGCTGAACCCATTGTCCGCCATGAATTTTACCCAGCTCAATTCTTCCCCAGGGGCTGATAGGGGCAGGCTTGGTTCCAAAGGGTTTACCCAGCCAGCTCCCGTTTGACATCAGCGAATAAAAGCCGACAGGTTCGCCCAGTCCGCTGTGTTTTGTATCGTATTCATCGGGTAAACCAAGATCATGGGCAAATTCATGGCAGAAAACACCAATGGTGCCGTCTTCACCCTGAATAATATAATTATAAGCAGTGATTGAACCAAAAGAATTATCTGCAGGAAATTCCACCCATACGTTTGAACTATGCGCCCAGGTTGCATTATCACCCTGGGCTCCGCCGCCGCTGCTCTGATCAACACCTGCATGTATAATAACCAGATGATCTATAATCCCGTCTGGTTCATCAAGCTCATCATCATCATCCAGATCATATGGATCTCTCACATCGTAATCTTCAAAAGCAAGGCCGTCTTCAAAGGCTTCAATTAATAAGTCGGCAACCAGATTTTTAGAGGTTCCCGGTAGTAAGTTGTCTTGTCCACCCTCCGGATCATCATCTCCGTAATATGCTTCAGAATGGGGCAAGGTATACCATCCATAAAAATCACCTGAAATTTCCATGCTGTTATTTGACATTTCCAGATAATAATCAACCATACTATTCAGATGTAATTTTTTATTATTTTGATCTATAGCATCATAGCCGCCTTTTGTGAAAAGCATTTTTTGATAGTGAGCCGCATCAAAATCTTCAACCCACAGGCTGATATTATCATCCGGACCAGGCTTTGTTATTTCATTGTGAAGGGGACCCAGGCCATATTCATCTTCGCTAAATTGAGCCAGTAAAACTAACAGCTTGGGTTTTTTAACACCGGAAGCGGCTATTGAAGATGCGGTTCGAACAGCAGCAGATTTATCCTTAAAGGCATAATTTTGATCACAGATTTTTTTAATTAACCTGCGATAATTATGGCCTGACCGGGTTCGGGTTTGATCGATTTTTTCCAGGATAAGGCTTTTGTCCTCAGATTTTGAAGCTTGATTTTTTACTAATTTTTGCCGGTAATATTCCCGCAGGGCATTATCAATCTCTTCCTGTCCGGAGTTATTATTAAGTAAACCTTTTTGTTTCAGCAGCTTTATAATTCCAACACCATTGGGCGGAGCTGCGATTTTGGAAAACTCTTTTTCAAATACCTGTTTTTCAGCCTTAAACTGTTCATCAGGTATTTTAGTACTATTGTTAAGTGCTAAAAATATAATTAAACTGCAGACTAAAAAAACAATTTTTTCAAGAAGCATGGCATTACTTTCTCAATCATAAAAATAATAAAATCTAAATCTTCTCGTATAACAATTTCTAAACATATAAATCATAAAGGCAGAGTTAAGCATTACCTAAACTGATCGATTGTATTACTTAAAAAAGAACCCTGAGAGTGAAAATGTTGTGCTATTGTTGAGTTTCTGAACAAAACAGCAGAACAACAAAAATTCACTCAAAGGGTTAGAGCTATGCAATATAAAAGCACGGGATGCCAAATAACAACGGTTGATAAAACCACAGACAAATTAACGGGCAGAGGTGGCCTCTCTTTTATATTACGTTATCTTGAAAAAATCAAATTTTTCAATCTTGCAGCGGAAACATTGCCAGAGACTCCCCCTGTGTCAGTAAAAAAGCCAAATCAGCAGAGTTTATGTTGCGACAGATTATGGCAAAAATAATAGATGGCACA
>CAYLYF010000188.1:0-5075 GCA_964387595.1 uncultured Thermodesulfobacteriota bacterium
GAGAGTGCTATGGCTGTCCCTTAACCGAGGTGTCCGTTTTACTGGGGGAAGATCATCCATTAAAGGTTACAAGTCAATAGATAAGTTTCTCCTGTTCAAAAAATCTTAAATTTATATTTTTTGAGTTGTTTAAAATACTATACCGCTCAAGATCAGTTCTTTATTTTGCACCAGTTACTTCTTTTCTTTGAGTCAGGTGTTAACAATCCCGCTCAGTCACGTTTGACCTTTGGCCTCTTTCCCCTGAGCACTGCCATTCAATCATTTTTTCTTTAAAGCAGGATCGATTAATTCCGCTCTGCTCTCTGCTTCAATCATTCGGTTTGGTCCTTGTTTTCTATCAGCTTTTTCTCCAATTCTTCCAGTTCTTTTATATCTTCCCTGTCAGAAGCCAGGGCCTCTTCTTTTTTTCTTTTTTCATCAAATGCTTCATAGCGATCTTCTGCAATTTTCTTTGCCACTTCCGCTTTAATTTTCCCTGCATGGGTCAATAATTCATGTTCGTTAAATTTCAGAAAAGCATCCAATTTTTCCGACCACTGCTCCATGGTAACTGTTTTCCGCCGTCGTGCCTGTTGTTCAGCATAATCAAGGTACATGGTAATAATTTCATTGAGTTCTTTGATTTCATCGGCATTCAGATAGTTCTTTGCAATAGTAACATCCTGTTTGCGAACAATAGATCCCTGCCAGGATGTTAAGCCCAGGTTGAATTTTTCAGAATTACTGCGGGAGTCAATCAGTTCTGCGACGGTTTTTCCGGTTATCGCCCATAGCATTTTATTTTGAACCTTTTTAAAAAAAATCTGTGCCTGACCGCTTGTTTTATCATAATCAATGGCCATGGCATAAATATCTTTTATTTTTTGGTAAAAGCGCTTTTCTGAAGCACGAATGTCCCGAATCCGATCCAACCACTCATCAAAATAACCCCATTTTTTAGCCTGCTTCAGGCGTTCATCATCCATGGCAAAACCCTTGATGATGTATTCCTTTAATATCTTTGTTGCCCATATCCTGAACTGGGTCGCTCTTTTGGAATTAACCCGGTAGCCTACGGCAATGATGGCATCAAGATTGTAGTATTTTGTCTGATATTTTTTTCCGTCATCGGCAGTTGTTTCCATTTTGGAAACAACTGAATCTTCCTCGAACTCATTGGTTTCAAATATATTTTTCAGGTGCTTACTGATCGCAGGCACTTCCACATCAAAAAGCCCGGCCATTTTCTTCTGAGTTAGCCAGATGGTTTCGTTCTGAAATACAGTATTAATTTTAACAGCACCGTCCGGGGTTGTGTAAAGGACTATTTCAGACTGATTTGATTGTATGGTCATAAGGTTATCTCTGAAATATAATTATCATTATCCAAGCTTTAGCATAACCAAGTAATCGGCCCCTGTTTATTACCTAGTATCCATGAAATAATAGAGCATATATTTTATAGAACTTTATAAATATTTAAGAAATTATGCAAGGGAAAACAATTAAACTCCAGATGATAGCTGGAGTTTAATGAGTGCGTTGCAAAAAGTGCCTGCTACGCTTGAAGACCCGCCTAACGGCTTCGAAGAGCGTCCATTATCATGGACTTGAGGAGCGCTGCGCTTGAGGGGATACGATTAAAGTTTGGGAATTGAAGATTCAAAATTTATAAATCAAAACCTTTCAGGCAGACTTTTGGAAAAGATATTCCGGATGATTTTCAATGATCTCAAGAAGCCGCAGGGCTGACTGTGCCGGCTGACGCCTTCCGACTTCCCATGCCTGTACCGTTTTAACACTGACATTTAAAATATCTGGGATAATTAGGGATAATTAGGGACACTTCCCTATTTATGCCCCCCCCTCACGCAGCCCGAATACAGCGCTCGGATTTGCTGAGATAATATTCGTAACTGCCCTCATAGATGATCATCTCGCCATGGTCTATCTCAAAAACACGGCCCACAAGAGAGCGAAGAAAATAGCGGTCGTGGCTCACGAGCACCACGGTACCGGTGAATTTGGTGAGCGCCTGCAAAAGAATCTGGCGCGACTGAAAATCCAGATGGTTGGTGGGCTCGTCAAGGATCAGCAGATTGAGAGGCCGCGCAAGAAGGGTTGCCAGCACGAGCCTGCTCTTCTCGCCGCCGGAGAGAAACCTGACCCGTTTCTCGACTGCATCCCCCTGAAACAAAAAGGTGGCGCAGAGGTTTCTGACGATGCCGATATTTTCCATGGGGATGGCGTCCTGCACGGTTTCCTGAACGGTTTTGTCAGGATCGAGCAGATCCATGGCATGCTGACTGAAATAGCCCGGAAAGACATTTGCACCGGGCGTGAAACTTCCGGTTGTGGGCTCGGTCTGCCCGGCCAGCACTTTAAGAAAGGTCGATTTACCCGCTCCATTGACTCCCACAACAGCAATCTTATCCTGCCGCTGGATACCTCCCGACGCACCCCCGAAGACTGATTTTACAGAACCATCACCACTGCACCATACTTTGCCTAAACCGTTAAAACGGGCCACATCATCACCGGCGCGCGGCGGCTCGGCAAACTCAAACGATGCAACACGCTGCTCAGGCGGCAGCTCAATACGCTCAATCTTCTCTATTTTCTTAATCCGAGACTGAACCTGTGACGCATGTGAGGCACGGGCCGCAAAGCGCGCAATAAAGTCCTCTTCCTTGGCAAGCATTTCCTGCTGCCGGCGGAAAGAAGCCAGCAGCTGCTCCCGTCTGATCTCGCGCTCTCTCAGATAAAAATCATAATTACCCGAATACGTGGTAAGGCTCTGATGGGCAACCTCGATAATGCGCGATACGATACGGTTCATGAAGTCATGATCGTGGCAGGTCATAAGCAGCGCGCCCTTGAACTGCGTGACAATCCATTCCTCAAGCCAGACAATGGACTCTAGGTCAAGATGATTGGTGGGCTCGTCAAGCAGCAGCACATCAGGGTTGATGGTCAGAATCTTTGCAAGCTCTATGCGCATTTTCCAGCCGCCGCTGAATGACTCTACAGGCCGGTTGTAATCTTCCGGGCCGATGCCAAGCCCGGTCAGCACGGTCTGTGCGCGGGACTCAAGATCATAGCCGCCGCTGTGTTCAAACCGCTCAACAGCCTCGCCGTAGCGCTCCAGCAGTTCCGCCATGGCCTCATCGCCCATAGGCCGGGCCATGGCCTGCTCCATGATGCGGATATCCTCCCCAAGGCACATCACATCACCTACAGCCGACATCACCTCGGCCAGGGCCGAGCAACCGGCCATATCCCCAACCTCCTGGGAGAAGTACCCGATTTTCGTCTGCTTCGCGCAGAAGATCTCGCCCGCATCCGCCTCTTCCTGCCCGGTGATCAGCCTGAATATGGTTGTTTTCCCTGCGCCGTTGGGACCGACAAGACCCGTGCGCGTACCGGGCAGTATCTGAAGGCTCGCGTTCTTAAAAAGAATTTGCGACCCATGCTGTTTGCTAATGCTGGTAAGATGAACCATTTAAAACTCCGGTTAAAAAATGAAACATAATACCATTGGCGGACTGAAGCGGCAAGATATTTTGGCTAAACAGAGCGGCGTAGAAAGAGCGGCCTGTCGGCCTTGAGGAGCGCTGCCCTTCGACTAAGCTCAGGGCGGCCTTCGCACAAGGCTACGGCAAGGCAGGTGAGTTCTGTGGACATCAGGGTCTGGCCAAGATAACTATTTGAAATCGTTTATGAAATAGCTAAAAATTGGATCAAAAACGGCCCTATATCCATGTTTTGAGCCCCAAAAACAAAGTAATAGAAACTCACAACCAACTGCTTCACCGGACGGCTCTCAAGCTCACCACCCGTGATCAGCAGCGTTATGCATAAAAAATCTATTGGACAAATATTTTTTGTACGCTATATTGTACGATATATATAATAATTATGGAGTTCGAAAATGCAGAGACTAAAGATTGACCAGGATATCAAACCCTTGTCAGAGGTAAGAACAGGTATCGCAAATTTCATAAAGCAGGTACACGATACAAAAAGGCCTGTAATTATCACTCAGCATGGAAAAAGTGCTGCCGTTCTTTTAGATGTAAAGGAATATGAGAAAATGCAGGAGAAACTTGAACTTATGACTGATGTTCAGACCTCTCTTGAGCAGATTGAAAACGGAAAAGGAATAATACAGGAGAAAGCAAGAGAACAAGTATTGAGCCGAGTTAAAAAATGAAAATAATCTGGTCACCGCTCGCTATCGATAGAGCTTCGGAAATCGCTGACTATATTGCCCAGGACAAACCCTCCGCAGCAGAAAAATGGATAAACAACATATTCTCAAAAGTTAACGCGCTGAAATCATCTCCGGAAATCGGAAGAATTGTTCCTGAGATTAAAAACAACCAATTCAGGGAACTCATTTACGGTAATTACCGCATCATTTATCTTGTTGAAAAAAAACAAATTTCTATTCTTACCATTCGACATGGCAAACAAATATTGCCTATAGAAGAAATCGTAGCATAACCAGACCGCTGCAGAGGACAGGGGGGCTTCCCTGTCCTTTCGACTTAATCCTGAAAAAAAGGGTAGAGAACCGGCGCAAAAAGAACGGCTTTCAGCCTTGAGAAGAGTTAAGTATAAAACTTGACTTGCGGATCACTGCCCTTCGACTAAGCTCAGGGCGGGCGTTTGACCTGCCTTCACACAAGGCTACAGCAAGGCAGGTGAGCACTGACGCTTGAGGCCCTGTCTTTAGAGCACGGTTCATTCGGGCTTTCTCAAAGTCAATGTGCATGAACGCTCATTTTTGGCTAGAATTTAGCCACCGGCGGTAAAATCGGCCCAAGTAACGCGTCCGGATGAATCCCCATATCCAGGCCGAACCGGGTCCCCTCATCCTCAACCAGAATCCACTGGGCCCACTGACCGTGAAGCATATATTTATAGTCTATATCCTTCTGATCAAAACTTAAGTCCTTATTATTTTCAATAATCACTCTATAGGCATCAAAAAATGTCTCTGCCATTTGTTTGAAAAAATCGATCTTTTCAGCCTCTAGTATAGCGTTCCATATATAATGTTGCAATAAACAAGTCTTTGTGCTACCCTT
>CAYLYF010000189.1:0-5015 GCA_964387595.1 uncultured Thermodesulfobacteriota bacterium
TAATCGAGATGGCAACCTATTTCCCCCAGTCCCGGGAAATAATGATGGAGCTGCATGGGGTCGGCTCGGTCAAATTTGAAAGATATGGACAGACCTTTCTCGACCTGATCTGTAGATATTGTCAGAAACATCAGCTTGAGGAGAAATCAAAATACAAGATAACACCAGTGAATACTTCTGCTCTTAAGGCAAATCGGGCGCTGTTATAAAAACCCGGAATTCATAAAAACTCCCTGAGCAGCTCTCGTACTTTTGGGGTAACCCTGCTACAAATCCCCCGGCACCGCTCTACTGTATTTTCCGTAAGGTAACCAGCAATTCCTTCCTGGACAGAAAGGTCTTTACCCAGAATATCTTTACATTCTGTAGCACCGAATTCCTCGTTAAACCAAAGCCCCAGCCGGTTTGCAATATTCATTGATTTACTGAACGCACTGTAATGTTCATACATAAACTCCTGACCGGCAGCAAGACTGAACAGCAGTCTTGAAACCCGCAGATAACTGTTTTCAAATCCGCCGTATTTTATACCGATAGCAAGAACCCCTGCTGCCAGCGCACCACAGGTCATTCCCTGAAGTACGGTCCCCCCTAAAAGACCCCAGGTCGCTCGAAGATGCTCTTCGTTTATGTCAATATCATCCTGCAATTCAAGCAACACACTATGGGCACAGTGGAATTTCTGTTCGCAAAAAAATTGCAGCAGATCGCCATAAGCGTGCCGGGTATCGAGATTGATGCCTGTCAATATCTGATTTTTGTCTTCGTTAACCACGTCCACAAGGTACCGGGGCGCCCGGCACATCGCCTGCATGCAGGGAAAAACATTCTTGAAAGTTGGCGTTACCTCCCTGCATCGACCCCCTCCCAGTCCGTCCCTGAAACGCTCCA
The DNA here is from genome assembly GCA_964387595.1 of uncultured Thermodesulfobacteriota bacterium. GTDB lineage: Bacteria > Desulfobacterota > WTBG01 > CAIYCZ01 > CAIRTM01 > JAHEEI01. The sequence goes on from CAYLYF010000189.1 coordinate 892, forward strand.
AAAATTTCTGCCCCAGCGTTATAACTTTTGGAATCCCATCATCTCCAGCTTCCTGCCCGTAGATAAGGCCAAGAAACAAGACCGACGAGCTGACAGCACCGCACTCATTTCTGAGCAACCCGACACCGCCACCCATAGCCGAGACAAGCTTCACCATTGGCTTGCTGTCTACACCCTGAAGCTCTCGTAATGTGCGCATAACCGTCGGCGCGCAGTGCCCGGTTCTGAGAGCATTCCGTACGGCTTTGAGCTGGGGCCAGTTCGAGAAAGTTACACCATCAGCATATAAACTATTTCTGCCTGCATAATTTTGAGCTCTGCTTTCCATCTTGTCTTCTCTTCCCGTGAAAATTTTGTGGTCACACATGAAATGTGAAATCAAGAAACAACTTTACATTTTCGTTATCAAAGAATTCAGATAATGTCAAAATAAATCTTATAATCCGGGAGAATAGGGTTTTGGGAATAGATAAGTATATCCACCTATATGAAATAGGTAAATGCACCTATATAAAAATGAGGGTTTTACCTTATTGTGTTTGGGGGTCTTAAAAAGGTAATATAAAAAGCGTTTTTTAAAACTTTAATTTTTATTAACTTAACAACAAGGAGGGAAAAATGAAGATCAAAAAGCATGCAGTCATTATTTTTGTAATTCTTTTAACATTCGGGCTTACATCTTTTGCCGCTGCAAAAGAGGCTTCACCGAAAAAAAGCAAACCGGTTCTGGAAGGAAAACTGAACATAAACACCGCAACCGTTAAAGAGATAAAAATGCTTCCGGGCATCGGAGAAAAGACGGCAGCAAATATTGTAGAGCACAGAACCCAAAATGGAAACTATACAGATATAAAATCCCTGCTTAAAGTGAATGGAATCGGAAAGAAAACTCTGGAAAAAACAAAAGGATATATCATTTTTGAAGGAGCAACAACGCTTACTAAAAAGAAAGCCTGATAAACCCGAAACTTTTTAAAAAAACCGAAGTTCTGCCATGGATAGGGGGGCAAGGTAGTTTCCGTCCCCCTATTTTACGATAAGGAAGATTCAAGTTTGTGCTGTATAAACTTGTTTACACTTTCACCCCCTTGAGTTGCTTTGATAGCAAGTTTTTTGTGCAAATCAGGGCTAATCCTGAGAGCAATTTTTCCTGAATAATTTTTATTAACAGCAGGCTTGGGAAGCGACATACCTTCTGTTTTAAAAATTTTTACTGTCTCCTCGACAACAGTGCACAATTCTATAAAAACCTTCTTCTGATCTTTCCCATGAACCCCACCGACGAAAAGGCCCGGGGATGTACCGATATAACACCTGTCTTCTTCGGACCATTCAACAATTTTAAGATAATCATCACTTGCTTTTTTCATTTTTCAACCTCTTTTAATACTTGTCTAACGGCTTTTTCCTGATACTTAAGGGCATCTGAACTGAGACTTCCTGAAATTATAATGGGCAGCGCCGTTTTTGGATGTACAAATTTCCGATGGCTGCCTTTACCGCCCCTATTGATAAAACCGGCTTTTTCCAATTGCGCTATAAGTTCACGAATTTTCTTTGGCATGTCTTTATGATATCATGTTGATATCAATAGTCAAGCGTGAGAAAGTAGAAAAAAAATAAGGCCCAAAGGATTCCTGTTTTAAGAAAAAAACGATAAACCAGAAGGGGAAATACAAAAAAAGAAGGTTCATTGATAAAATCTGAGGATAGTAGCATGGAGCATAGGATAGCCGTTAATGACTAACCGTTCTTCGTTACTGGCCCGTTGCACGTAAACTTTCAAATCGGATTTATCATATTTCAAGAACTTTAAGCACTTTAGGTATTTCAAGTACTTTCACAAGCTATTTAAACCCTCCTATTTTCCTGTATGACCAAACCCGCCGTCACTCCTGTCTGTTTCAGGAAGTTCATCCACCGTCAGCCATTCTCCCTGAAAAACCTCACGCACAACCATCTGTGCTATCCGATCTCCTCTTTTTACTGAGAACGATTCATCTCCCAGATTGATCAGTATTATTTTTATCTCTCCCCGGTAGTCCGCATCTATCGTCCCGGGTGAATTAAGAAGTCCTATTCCATTTTTAATTGCCAAACCGCTTCGGGGTCTTATCTGAGCCTCTATTCCGGGTGGAAGTGCAATTGCAATACCCGTGGGAAGAAGAGCCCTTTTACCGGGATCTATTACAACGACTTCATTAACAGCAGCAAAAATATCCATGCCCGCTGAATGGGGCGTCATGTGTTTGGGTAGGGGAATATCTTCACAGCCTTCAAGCTTTTTTACCATTATCTCTATTTTTCTCACGATAAAACTTCCTAACTAAATTAATTATTAAATTGTCATTCCTGCCCCGCCCTCGTCGGAATAAACTGCAACAAGAATCCATTATGTTTTTTTAAATTCCGCACTCCAAAATCCCCATTCCGAATTTGCTTATCACCGCTCACGCTTCACATTTCACAGCATTAAAGCTACCTGTACTTTTCCTGAAACCGCAACACCTTACTGATATAATCACGTGTCTCTTTAAACGGAGGAACGCCCCTGTTTTTTTCAACAGCAGTCTCTCCTGCATTATATGCGGCAAGCGTAAGCCGGACATTACCATCATATTTCACAAGCAGGTCCCGCACGTGACGGATGCCGCCTTCAAGATTCTGCCAGGGATCAAATGAATTTTTCACCGATAAATCGCTTGCTTTTGAGGGCATCAGCTGCATAAGCCCCTTTGCTCCTTTTTTTGAGACTGCATGCGGATCAAAGTCTGATTCTGTTTTGACCATCGCTTTTATAAAAGAGGTTTCAACACCATATTTTTTACACAGCTCGTTAATTATAGGGTCATACCTTCTTTCCCGGTAAGGAGAGGTCTTTGTTCTGATCAATACTTTGTATTTGCTGCTGGTAGGAGTGTTTGTAAGATGAGTAACGCCCATCTCATCAACATACTTATATATGTCCGCGTCCGCGATATTAACAGAAACAAAAAAAGAGGGTATGATTATAAAAGTTAACAGCCACCCGCACAGCGGGTAACTTGAACAGGCCTCATCAGAACGTGTTTCAAGAGCAGCGTTAGTGCCGATGGGACTACTCTTCATGGATCCATCACCAAAGGCGGGGGTTTTCATGAAGGCAATAAAAGTACTGAGTCTGATCATCTTTTCACCGTTACACCATGATCACATTCATCATTTCATCATGAATCAGCAAATTAGAAGCAAGAACTTCACCCTTTTTCAGGTCAAGCAAAGACCCGTCAAAACAGGTTGTCTTTCCTCCGGCTTCCTGAACAATAATAGTCCCTGCGGCAATATCCCATGGTTTTAATTTCATTTCCCAGAAACCGTCAAAACGTCCCATTGCCACATAGCAGAGATCAAGTGCGGCAGAACCGTCTCTTCTTATTGCCTGTGCGCTTTTCACAAACTTCTCAAACAGATCCAGGTTATTTTCCTTGCTTTCCCACACATCATACGGAAACCCGGTACAGAGCATTGCCCTGCCAAGTCTGTTTATTGATGACACTTCTATTCTCTTGTGGTTAAGAAAAGCGCCTTTATCTTTTTCCGCTGAAAAAAGCTCATCACGGATCGGATCATAGACCGCACCCCAGATAATTTCCTTATCACATTCCAGAGCAAGAGAAACACAGAAGCAGGGATATCCATGGGCATAATTTGTTGTACCGTCTAAAGGGTCAAGAATCCACCTACAGGCAGAACCTGAATGAGAGCCTCTGCCCTCTTCCGTAAGAATATCAAAACCCGGCAGTTTTTCTCTTAAAAAGCCTACGACTGTTTCCTCAGACAGATGATCGACCTCCGTAACAAGATCTATTTCTCCCTTAAAAGAAATCTTATTAACTTTTCCAAACCCCTGCTTAAGTACATCACCGCCCTTTTTTACAGCCAAAAGGCCTGTTTCTATTACTGTTTTATGGATTCCTTTCATACTTCCCCTAAATTTCATTAGTAACAATCAGGGTATCACAAACCCGATAATTAATAAAGCCTTGCGATTAACCTGATGCATACAAAAAAATAAATTATAGTATATTTTACCTAAGCTGAGCGATTTTCAGCCTAAAAAAAACCCTCAGAGTGAAAGAGTTTTG
>CAYLYF010000190.1:0-4993 GCA_964387595.1 uncultured Thermodesulfobacteriota bacterium
CCCCAAACCTACTGATTAAGAGTCAGAGCTCATATATGATTGCTTAAATAACTCTGACCATGCTAACGCCTTCGACGGCCATAAGCTTATCAATAACACTTCCATCAACATCACCGTCAACATCTATTATGTTGTAGGCATAGTCCCTTTTACTCTTATTGAGCATGTCAGAGATATTGAGATTTTCCTTTGCAAGTATGGATGTAAATTGACCGATAATGTTAGGCACATTTTTGTTTGCGATCAATATTCTTTTTGTTCCGGATTGGGCCATTACGCATTCCGGGAAATTAACCGAGTTTACAATGTTTCCTTTTTTAAGATAATCCCGTATCTGGTTTGCTGCCATAATCGCGCAGTTTTCTTCGGACTCAGGCGTGGATGCACCCAGGTGAGGTATGGGGATGATTGAATCATTATCCAAAAGTTCTTCATTTGGAAAGTCTGTAACGTACATTTCAATAATACCCTGGTCAATGGCTTCTTTAAGATCCGTATTGTTCACCAGATCTCCCCGGGCAAAATTTAAGATACTTATTCCTTCTTTCATCAGTTGAAACTTGTCTTTATTAAACATGCCTCTGGTTTTGTCATTTAAAGGGACATGTATCGAAATATAGTCAGATTCTGAAATGATACTGTCAAAGCTGGCGGCTTTTTTTACTGAACATGACAGGCCCCAGGCGGCGTCAACAGACATGAACGGATCATAACCGGATACTTCCATGCCCAGTGATTCTGCATCATTTGCGACCATTACACCAATGGCGCCCAGTCCAATAACACCCAGTTTTTTACCTTTTATTTCCTGGCCGGTAAAATCTGATTTGCCTTTTTCAATTGTTTTTGAAACATCATCACAGCCTTCAGTCAGACTTTTGGCCCATTTTATACCGCGAAAAACCTTTCTTGAAGAGATTAAAAGTCCAAGGAGTACCAGTTCCTTAACTCCGTTTGCATTTGCACCGGGTGTATTAAATACCACGATTCCGGCTTCAGAACATTTTTCTACCGGGATGTTATTCACCCCTGCGCCGGCACGTGCTATTGCTTTTAAAGAAGCAGGAAGCGCCATATCATGCATTTTAAAGCTTCTTAAGATAACACCGTCCGGATTGACTATTTCAGATGCGTATTCAAAGCTTTCATGAGGCAGAAGGTCCAGGCCATTTTGCGAAATTTTGTTTAAAGTCTGAATTTTAAACATTTTAAACTCCTTTTATATTAAATAATGATTTTAAATTTTAATTAATATATTTAATACTGTTTATTTTAAGGTCGTACAATGTTTATTTTGGTGTTTTATATAATATTATCTTTATCTTTTCAATTGTAATTAATGATTATACTACTATTTTGTTGATGTTGCTATGATAAATTTATATTCTCATCCGATAAAGTCAGCACAGTACTGTTTTAGTTTAAAACATCAGTATTATTGATGATGCGTTTATTAATATATATTTGGATTTAAAAAAATTTTGCTTTTTAATTTTCTTCCGGTTGATCATTAGATATTCATTTAATCTTTATCTTGACAAAAAAATATAAAAGCATTAATTGGTTAACTATGAAAGTGATACTGCAAAGAATCAGAAGAAACAATACACTTTTTTTAAAGTTTTTAAAATACGTACATCATACCTATTCCTTAGTCGCCCTTATTGGTTTTATGATGTGCCCTGCGGTCCATGATTTAGCCAATGGAACATTTGATCATATCGTTATTGACGGCAGGACAACTATTCAGAAGTTACTGCACAAGACAGCTAAAAATACCTCTTTTACCGATCTGGTCATACAATCCGGTTATCTCTCCGACAGTTTTGTTAATCCAGTACGAAAAGTTACTCTATATCCCCAACAATCAGTTAACAATAGTATTACACTTCTTTCAACTACCCATCTTATCCTATGATTCGCAAGCCTGCGGATAGTCACGTCTAAAAAAGAAAATCTCAATAAACAGGAACTATTAACTTAGCTGGTATGTATCAATCAATTAATGCTGATGTATCCTGTTTAATAAAATTATTTTTAGAAAAGACTTGAGCTTTATAGCTCTGTACGGTTGCAGATTATTCAATATCTTTAATTATGTTGGCAGGATGATATGTAAACCACCGGGTATCCAAGTGTTTACATGTCATATCATATTAAATGATACTTTCCGATCAATGGAAGATAAATTAACGGTTACTTTGAAGAAAGGATTTATATATGTTCCAGCTTAAATTAGATGTGTCTAAAAAAGATTATGATCCGGATGTATCAAAGATTCCTGAGCTTATCGGCAAACATCCCGGCTCAATTGCTCCGCTGGTAGAGTGGATCCCCAATCCGCTGCAATTTACCAAACCCAAAAGCGGTGCGGCTGTATCAGGAATGATGGAAGTAGAACTGAAAATCAGAGATGACAATGAAACACTTATAGAAAATCTTAAAAAGATCGTGGTTACGATTGATGGCACTCGGTTTGAATTTGAGAAGGTGCCTTGCAGAATAGAATTTGATACCTCGCACGTTCATCACCGGCTGATTAAGATTAAGGCTGAAGCTATCGGGAAAAATGAAGAGTCCGAAGATGCAGTGCTGGCCTCTTTCTACACCCACATAATTGCAGAGAATGGACCGTTTGATAAAACCAAACCGTTGGTGCTCTTCGGCGGGGTTTTTGAGCCTAAAATCGATAAGCCCAGAAACGAATGGACCCCCGAGATGTATAAGGCGGCTTATGTATTTGCCAAGAACATTATGACGCACTTGATGCATTATGGATATGTCCCTGATTTTCTTTTGGAGGTGGATCAGTATACTGTGCTTTTAGATCCTGATCAGTTAGATAAAGGCTTTGAAGAGTACCGGCCTAAAAAACTGGTAGATGTTTTGGGCAGGGAGTCCGGGCCCGGCTGTGAGGGAAAAACTTACACCGAGATGATTGAAACCGCACAGTGGATGGATCCCACGAAAACCAAGCTGGGGACTGTTCTCAGGGGATATCATTTTCCTGAAATGGGCCTTCCGAATGGAATACCTAATATCTTTGAGGCCTTTGCTGTACACGTGATCAGTAACTACTGGAATTTTGCGCCGTTGGGCGGGATGCGGGCCATGGCTCAGGTACCGGGTCTTTTTCAGGACGTTATGCAGGATCTGGAGAAAAATGGTTATCATCTGCCATGGGATATCCACTCCCTTCTGATCGGGGAAAAGCCGGACCATCTTAAGGAGATGATTGAAAAGCAAGTAAAAGATAACGGGATCTCCGGTGTGGTACTGTATGACCACATGACTGATTTGTCTGACTTCGAAGACACCAAAGGAATATGGGAAGAGGTCCAGGAAGCGATCGATCTGGTAGCCGGGGAGACCGGTAAGCATCTGCCGCTTTCAATTGTTCATACGACTGACGGAGATCTTCAGGGAACACATCCTGATTTTGCTGAAGCTGTTTTTCATATCACCCGAAACGAGCTTGAAACATGCGGTATCCCTGATGATGCCAAAGTGGGTATCATTTTGGGAGAGCACGGTTTTCCTCCCGGAAATGGTGACGATGATATTATCGACTATAATATGGAAAAAGTGCGCCGCAATATCCGTCAGCTCTATGATCAGCGTCTCGCCGGTATAAGAGACGGGGTTACCGAGTACAGTCTGGGTATGAATGAGTTTAACAACCATCCGGATTCATGGCAGATCTCTTCAATGGAGCGCATGGTGGATTACCTGCACCGCGGATTCAATACGATTATCTTTCAGCCTTATTACTTTACCTATGAGACGATTGATCTTTTTGAGCATCTTCGGCACTGGGCTTTTGAAGTAAATGGGATTGATTATGAAAAAGAATTTCATGGCAGTCATGAAATTGCGTCGAATTACCGGAGTGATTTTGATTTCAGGGGTACCCGTATTATTGTTACGGGCTCGCTTCTGGGGCGATATGAAAAAGACGGAGATCAACTGCGGGTTAAAGACGCCTATCGTTTTTTTAAATCCGGTATCGTTGATACGCTGACGAAAAAGATAAATGCTTTATAGCTGTTAAATTCATAAATGGAGGAAACAATTGTCTTAATAGATTAGAATAGATGTGTGGCCTGCGGCGGATGTATTCATCTGTGTTTTTTGCCTGTTCTGTGAGCGCACCTTTTATGGATGCGGCCTGAGCAAAACCCGTATATATACAAATTCTGAAAAGTGAGGAAAATCAGAGGAAGTCAAAAAGCTTTAAATTAAGAAGAAAAAGAAATTTTAATAGGTGATGCCATGATTGAAGTTAACAGCAAACAGGATCTCAAACATGCTTTGAGCAGCGATGAAAATGTCATCCACGTTACCGGCAGAAATCTTTGTCTTGGGATTATAACTCGTCCCCATAAGCTTCGCAGGATTCTTTTTGCTTACCAGGATAAAGGTTATAGATTAATTAAGATAAATTATTTCGGGTCTTTTGATGTGAAATTTGTGCGCCAGGATAAGGTGAAATCGAAAATGTAAAGAAAATCAGCTGATAACCTAATCCGTGCGCTAATGATAAACCGAACTGGAAAGTTTTGATTAATACAGGAAAACAGTCCGTTAGAGTTTAATACGCCTAAAAGATGAAAAACCCGGAAACATAAATTTAATTATGATTTCGGGTTTTTTTGGTGAAGCGCCGGGGATTCGAACCCCGGACCTACTGATTAAAAGTGAAGATAAGGAGTAGTCTGGTTTTACCTGTTGTTGCTTAGCGTTTGTTATTACTTCTAAAATTATAAAACAAGGGGTAGCATTTTCCATGGTGTTACCTCTTGTTTTATCCTGTCTACTTCACAGTTTACTTCACAGTTGATGTGCAAACTGACCGGGGGGGTGTATAGGGTCATATGAGTATATGAAAGAGGGGAGGGGGTATAGGGGGAAAATGAGTATTGTTTTGTTTGGTGTTAGTATAGAGCCTGTCCCAATTTTGCTTATTTCAAGTTTTAATGGACAGACAGGCAAT
>CAYLYF010000191.1:0-4624 GCA_964387595.1 uncultured Thermodesulfobacteriota bacterium
ACAAAAGCCGTAACCCGTTGAAATTTAACAGGTTATGGCTTTTTTTTTGCTATATCTTCACGTATACACTAATTAAAACTGTTTTGTGCTTTACCAAGCCTTTTATAGATGCATAATTTAAGTATCATACTAAAACGTATACACCAATACAGAGGTTTTCATGGCTACTATTCAAGCTAAGAAATCCAGAGGGCATAAATACTGGTATATCGTTGAATCAAGGCGCGTAAATGGCAAACCAAGGCCTATTGTTTTAGCGTATCTCGGCAAGGCAGAGGATCTATTGAAACGCCTGCAGGGGATCACGCAGGGAGTTCGGCTTAAATCTTATTCCCATGGCGCTGTTGCAGCACTGTTAAATGTTGCTGATAAATTAGATGTTTGCAGTTTAATCAATCAGCATATTAAGTCTTCACGATCCTACTGGCCTGAAAAACCAACCAGAAATAACCTGACTCCCGGAATTTCTTTTTTAATGGCTGCCATTGGCAGGGTATGCATGCCGACAAGCAAAAGAGGATGGTGGAACTGGGCAAAGACAACCAGCCTTGAATATTTACTCAGGTGCAGTCTGAGCAAAATAGACAGCCAGCATTTTTGGGATTTAATGGACAGCCTCCCTGTGGATGCGATTGAAAAGATTGAAAACGAATTACTCAAAAAAGTCTTTGATATCTATAAACCGGAAAGTGATACTTTGTTTTTTGACACCACCAATTTTTTTACTTATATCAACACCACTAATACTCGTTGCACTGTTGCTCAACGGGGAAAAAACAAACAAAAAAGATATGATCTCCGGCAGGTTGGACTGGCTAAGTGTCTAAAAAGTGAGGGTTTTCATTCATAGTGGAACCTTTGAAGAGTTTTTATGGGTCCTGATAATAGAAAAATCAGCCTGTAGGAAAAACAATATTAGACAACCATCAAAAACGCAACACATTCTGAGAATTTCATTAAATACACCCGTAATATAAAAAAACAGGATTTTCAAGATATTGATAATGATTGAGGTTTCTGACAAAGGTATTCTGCTGAAAAAATAGCCTTGAGAGAAACAAAAAAATCAGGTTATTTGAAACAACTCATGAACTGAATTCTGGGATTAAGATATAAACTCTAAAAAAATGATCTTCAAAACTCTTTAAACCTCATTGCGACCGTCCGTCTACCTTCCGTTGATTTGAGCGATGTCTATTTTATTAATTTATTTCAACTAGTTATAAGGTTGGAATAAAGTTCGACTCCCCCCGCCCCGACTCCAGCATTATTTATGATTTAATTTCAAGCATTTAAAATCTAGATTCCAAGATTCCCTGTGGTCAACCGTCAGCATATTTTTAGCAAAAAGGATCATTGTTTCACTGTGGCCGGGTCAACACTACCTCAAAATATCTTGGTAAGAACCAGGGAAAAAATATTTCCCTGGGGACGGTCAACAGCTCCAAATTCTTTAAAGACCCGGAGGCTGCAATCAAGGTTTGCGGACTTGAAGAAATAGTGCACTTCCGGCCCAACCGCAAAGACGCGGTCTTTCGTATCACGATCCCAAGCAGCATCAGAACCGCTGTCGTCCGTGAACTGCCACTGGCAATATCCCGCAACACCCGCATCAAAATTTTCAGCCAACCGCTTGCCCAGTCCCCACTCAAGGGAAAAATTGCTTCCCGGCCGAATATTTGTATGGCGCTTTTTCCCATGAATTTCTGTCCGGCTTAATGCCGAAAAATGCCATTTCTTTTCCTCATCAAAATACCAGGTCAGTCCAAGCGTCACCATAGGAGACCAGAAACCTTTTCCCGCTGAAGCAGGGTTATGGCGATCATATTTCCCCCACGGCGCCCAGGCTGCAAGAGAAAATGCCATATCATAACGTGCACCATGCCAACCCAAAATAATGGGCTCCAGGAAAACATCCCCATTGGTAAAATCCGAATCACTGATTCCGAATTTATCAACTTCCACATCCGCATAAACCAGTGCTGCGCAAATTGCAAATCCGTAATCCGCGCCAAACAATTTTTTATCAGTAATAACATTTAACTTATACGCATAGGCAAAAGAGCTTATCTTCGTATCATCGTGCGCCCGGTTTCCCCTTTTATCCCGGGACTGGTCCGCTGTATATAAGATGTGAAACATCTCCAGATAGTACCCCGGAGCCTGGGGGAGTGTTGATCCTCGCAGCCCCTTGGATGCAAGCGGGTAATGACCGGTTTCCCCGGCAATACCCCGGTTTCCTGTGGTGAACAATAAAAGCAGCCCGAACACTATGGCAGTAATATATCGTTGTCTCATTATATTTCCTTCAATTTAAGATTTCTCAGCTGTCATATAAACACGTTTTAGATACGTGTTCTTTTTCTTTTTAAACTTGTAATTCATAGATCGTTATGGGTTCACACCTGGAAGCAATACAGAAATGTCTTTACTGCACAGAACATACTGTGAAAAATTCTTACAGGATTATCATAAATACATTTGAAAAATGCATTTATAAATTTTCATCCTGTCAGCTTACCTTCAGAATGCGGGGTTTTTAAGGAGATTTATTTCACCCGTCATTAACTTATAATGCTTTAGTCCTCTCCTCCAATTGCCCGGGCACTATCACATCCGGCGTCATCGCATAGGGCGGATTTGAAATGTTATTGGGATCAAACTCGCGCTTCATGGCTTTGACCGACAGGTGACGTAGAATACTGCGGCCCCAGAATGTCATACACCAATCCAAGCACACAAATGGTTGCTGCCGCGTCCGACACAAAGACTGCTGTTGATCTGAACAGCCCTAGTATCCTCCCTGTTTTTTGTTTGTGTATTTTAGGCTGAAAGTTCCTCTCTAGTCGCCTTACCCTTTTCCCAAATCTTTTTGACAGGCAGTTTACCCGGCACCATATGCAGCAGGGCGATCTTTTCCGGTATAATTTTTATAAAGTTAATTTTTTTCATAACCTTTTCCATTGTTATTTCCCGGGCACTTTCCGGCATGACTTTATCGTTTATCAGCTTTGAAAACATACCGGTCATCGCTTCATTCAGTCCAAACTCTTCCCATTTTTCAAGTATAAGATCAGCATCATTTTTCATATTAATAAGCTGTGCTTTTCCCCATAGCTGAATGCTTTTCTGCTCGATCGTGTGATTAACCGGCTGAAAAATACCCACCGCCACAGCGGGATTACGCATTACATTGGCAATTTTTCCACCGGGTTCACCATTGATCCATACGGCCAGGGTACCGTCACAGAAAAAATCAGCCGGGGTGGCCCGTGGAACATTCTCATGGCTTGTGGCAAGGACACAGGCCCAGCCATGTTCCAGATTACAGCCGAATCCGGTATTTTTTCCGCCTGATTTTGTAGCCTTATCCGTTAGAAATTCGATAATTTCTTTTTCCAGTTCAGCTGCAGATATTTCTTTTTTGTCGCCCATTGCATCTCCTTTTCATTTTTATATTTATTTTTTATCCAGACGTTTCTTCCAGTCATCAGCAACCGCTACAAATGCTTTGGAAGCAACGAACTCAGGATGATTTTCAGCAAAAGCATTCCCCTCATCTGAACAGATGATCAATTCCGGATGAAGGAGAATACGGCCAGGGAAAGGAAGTTTCATTTTTTATGCGATTTTCTCTCCGCCCACGACTGCAGCATCATACATAGGTACCTCTTCAATTTTCGGCTTTTGAATTATAGTTAGTTATCTAACTATATAGTTAAAAAATTTTCTACTCGAGATTATTAATCATCTGCAGCAGTACAGCCCTGGTTTTTTTCAAATCTTCCCGGGATATCTTTGTTTGTAAGCGTTCTAAGTTTTCATCAATTAAAGCCTCAAGCTCGGTTTCCATAGATTTGCCCTGGAGGGTAAGATAAATGAGTTTTTGACGCCCATCTAACTTGTCCGGGATACGGACAAGCATGTTTTTTTTCTCCAGGCGATCAAGCATAGAAACAATTGAGGCCTTATTCTTTACCAGTTTATCGGCAAGTTGCTGCTGAGACCGGCCTTCTTCCTGCCAAAGCAAATGCAGGAGCATCCATTGTTCGCTCGTAATATCATAACCGGCTTTACTGAAATTATTTTGCAGTCTCAATAATAAGGATCTTCTGACCCTGTCTACGAGTATTGCCAAAGGTTCCTGCGTCTGATTTTTGATGATTTCCATTTTTATCTGCCAAGCATATAGTTAGCTATCAAACTACTTTAGTAGTATAGCTTTCCTTTTCTGTCTGTCAATTATTTATTTAGAATTTTTGAAAAAGAATGTGCCTGAAAGTTGACGAAAGATTCGTTGAGCATTATCCAGGTAACTGAAGGCATATCCTCAAACCACATTGAAGGCAGATCAGCGACTATCTCCTGAAGATCTTCTTTAGTGGCTTAATGCCAGCCCCCCCTGATGATCTATCGCTTAACCCGCACTCTCCGTCATTAAGTGTGTATGCAAATAACATGGCATAACTTTGTGTTTTGTTAAGGTTTCTTATGAGACTGTCGAAAAAGTCAATTTTCCCAATTTTCGGAAAATAATATAATGTAAAATCAATTAGTTGCAAACCCTAAAATAACTAGAGCCTGTCCAAAAATATAAAGTGCTTAAGTGACAGTGGGGAAAAGA
>CAYLYF010000192.1:0-4505 GCA_964387595.1 uncultured Thermodesulfobacteriota bacterium
GTAATATTGACCGACTGTAAATTTCAAGTTGCGTGCCAAAACTGGAAATCAGTTTTCTATAAAAATGATTCAAAGATACTTCTGGTAAACTGAATAATTTTTTAAATAAACCCTCTGAACAAATATATTGAAAATTACTTATGATTATAGTAACAGTTTAAGAAGAAAGTTATTTTAAGGTCTTATCGCTAAGGTAAACTATTAGTAACTGCTAATTTGATAAGTATACCTAGAATAATGTTGATTTAGACAAAATTGTGTTTTTAGGTTTGCAAATTAAAACTGAAAGAAGTATATGTGAAGAGAAACTTCTCTTAGCGTTGGGTGTGAACTGTCCGAAATATTTTAACGACATACAATAAGAGTAAGTAAGGGAGGCTTTAATCCAAATCACCCGGGATAGCTCGGGGCCATAAAAAAGGAGCACTATGACAAAAATAAATTTATTTTTTTCAAGAGCCCTTACCTCTTTACTGGCTGTTCTTTTTGCCCTCAATGCCTGTTCGCCAACCGACCTTCCCAAGCCAAACGAAACACCTCAGAACACATATGAAATTGACAGCGTTCCCCTCTGCAACACCTCCTGCAATCTGGACACAGAACTACTTGACAATCTAACATCCAGGATCAGCGAGGGTGATTTCGGTAATATTCACAGCCTGATCATTCTTTACAAGGATAAACTGGCTATGGAAGAATACTCGCTCGGCTGGACCAGGCATATGAGGCACTATTGCATGTCAGCATCGAAAAGTTTTGCATCGGCACTAATTGGAATTGCTCTGGACGAGGGAATAATTGACAGCGTCGATGAAAAGCTGCTTGATCTACTGCCTGAGTATGATGATATTGCAAATCCCGATGTACGTAAAGAGTCGATCACGCTTGAAAATGTTCTCAGCATGTCCGCGGGTTTTGAGTGGGATGAACGCTCAGAACCATTGAATTCCTCTCTTGGTCTTCCCAATATGAAAAATGATGTTGTTCAAACAATGCTGAGCAGTGACTGGATCAAACATGTGCTCGATCTTCCCATGAATACTGATCCGGGAACTCAATTTGTTTATAACAGCGGATGTTCACTGCTGCTTTCAGGAATTATTAATCACAAATCCGGGCAATCCGTAAGTGCGTTTTCCGAGGAAAAATTATTTACACCCCTTGGCATTGACAGCTGGCAATGGCTTGAAAGGCCCGACGGTATCACGGAAACAGCGAGTTCTCTTTCACTGCATCCTGTAAACATGGCCATGTTGGGTTATCTTTATCTAAAAAAAGGCAAATACAATGGTACCCGGATTCTTTCGGAACAATGGGTTGATCAGTCTACTGCCAAACATATTATTGTTGACAGATTCAACAATGATTTGGTCAAAAGTGTGGACAATAACTATGATTATGGTTACCAGTGGTGGCGTTTTTCTGACAGTATTGTTGAAAGCTATCTCGAAACCAACGACGTATTCTTTGCCCTTGGGATTTATGGACAGTTTATTTTTGTCATTCCTCACCTTGATTTGGTAGTGGTAATGACTGCCGGTAATTTAGATTCTGACTATGCGGCAATTTCTTTTGAGATGTTGTTTGACTATATAGTACCTGCCATAAATGGATTTCCTTAAAGTCGATTGTTATGCCTTTGACTATCACGTTGGTAAACGGAAGATCTGGCAAATCCCGGGGACAGCATGTTTAATTAAAGAACAAAACAATGTGTTCAGCTCCGCAGCAGTTCAACATTACTTATGATTAAGGTAACAATTTAGCGAGTAAAATATTTGACAGTTATCGCTAATGTGGACTTTTGAATACCTCTGAATTGTTAAAGATAGCAGAAGTAATCTTTACCCTTATAGTGCTCTAAAATCCTTCCTTTCAGGGCTGGAATTATTGAACGGAGGGATTCAAAATCCTGGAGGTATGTTTGCTGTTTTACTTACAGACCGCCCCCATCAGAAAACTAATAAAATCAAGACTCCCTTGAAAAAGCCTCGGGATAATGTTAGTTCCTATATATATGGTTTATCAAGTGTTTATGTCAGTTATGGTTAATAGTCGTTAGAGTCAATATCCATGTCTAAACATACTAGAACTTACTGCTTATAACGTTAATCTTGGGCATTCATTAATAAAAGAATCCATAGATTATGAGTAGCAAACCGGACACGATTATAAAGTATTTAGAGAAACAACGGGGGGTAGACTTTTCCGACTGCTGCCATTCCATTATTGAGCGCCAGCTTGATCAACGGTTAAGCAAAACAGGAAACAAAACCTACCAGAAATATTTTTCCCATTTGCAAACCCACCCCCAGGAGCTTAATAATCTGGTTGATGCATTGACAATCAGTACGCTCGTAAAAGATATCACTACAAACATCACCGTCAATATTTTTGCTACAGATATCGATAAAGGTTCCATTGATAAGGCCCGCAAATCAGCTTATAAGAAAGAAAGCTTGTATGGTGGATTCGATATAATCTTATGCAGAAATGTTTTAATTTACTACAATACTGAATATCAAAATAGGATTCTCACCAAACTGTTCCGATCTCTCAATGACAACGGGTATCTG
Source organism: uncultured Thermodesulfobacteriota bacterium (assembly GCA_964387595.1). Lineage (GTDB taxonomy): Bacteria > Desulfobacterota > WTBG01 > CAIYCZ01 > CAIRTM01 > JAHEEI01. The sequence goes on from CAYLYF010000192.1 coordinate 2,577, forward strand.
GTGCTTGGAGAAACTGAGGTTCCCACCCGACGGTTTCATGATAGTTTCAAAAAAGTAACCGATTGTTGTCAGATATATATAAAAAATTCAATGGTGGCATAATGAAACGTATAAACTGGAAAATTATTATAGTCGGTTGTTTTGTGATTTTGGGAGTTGTTCTTATATTTTCTACAAAACCGGACAAGGCAAAACCGCTTGTTTCAACCCCGAATCTTACCGAACATCCGATCTATTCAAAATATGTGTTTAACGCTAAAGATCATGTGATCCGTATCGGGGTTCAGCCTCTGTATCTGCCAGGCAGCCTGATAATGGAAACCCTCAAAAGGGATACCATTTTAAGAGAAGAACTTTCTAATTTGGGTTTGGAGATTCTTTTTTTTGATTTTCTAAAAGGGGATGACGTGAATTTCTTTTTGGGCAGAGGCGATATTGATGCAGGCATCGGTGGTGATATGCCCACACTTACCGCAGCCACCAATCTCGACATTGTGATCCCGGTCATGATTCAGCGGGGTTTTATTTCTATTGTTTCAAACCGTCAGATGTTGGTCGAACAACTGAAAGGAAAAAGGATTGGTTATGCATTTGGCTCTAACGCCCATTATGCTCTTTTGAAAACGCTTGCAACCGCAGGCTTAAATGAAAATGATGTAAAGCTGATACCCATGGAAGTCGCACAAATGCCTGAAGCTCTGGATGCAGGAAAGATTACAGCTTTTTCAGCGTGGGAGCCTACTCCTACAATTGCATTAACAAAGTATGCCAACAGTACTATTATTCATCAACGACTTTCATTGGGATTTCTCTATTTTTCAAAAACCTTGTATCAAAAACACCCTGAAGCTGTTTTTCACATTTTGGCCGCAGAGACCCGGGCACACCGGTGGTTGCAGGAAAAAAGACAAAACCTGTCTCGTGCCTGTGAATGGAACATTGCAGCAATCAACAAAGCATTTGGAATAAAAACAAATCTTTCAGTAGATGACATCGCGGCTATTGCAATGAAAGATATTTTGGGGCAAACCTCAAATCTTGGTATTAATGAAGATACGCTTAAAGTAAATGGCCCCTTGGATCAGGAGTTAAGATTTTTAATCTCTATACAAAAAGTACCTGCTTCGGCCTCATGGGCTCTAACACGCAAAAAATTTCAACCGGGTATCCTGAATAAAATATGGTCAGACAGGGATAAATTCCGGCTCGATGAATTCAAATATATCAATAATGACGATAGTATTCAATAGCCTCTTTTTTAAGGAGAATCGGTAATGTCAGGGATAATGAAATTTAAAAAAATTAAACCCCGAATGATATTCTGGATTTTCACTGCGGTTCTGCTTCCAGTGATTGTTGTCTGCAGCACGATTTATTATCAGCGTGTTACTGCCATTAAGACCGAGGCATATACTAAACTCACGGCTATCCGGGATCTCAAGGTGATACAATTAAACGACTGGTTTACAGAAAGAAAAGGGGATTTTAAATCTATTTCCAGGGATATGGAAATGCGTCAGCTTGCAGACGTGTTTGCCCAAAAAAAGCTTACACAAAATGATAAAAACATCATTATATCTGTAAAAAATATTCTGGATTCTTTTGTTGAAAATTATAACGCCTACCATGAGGTATTTATCATCAATACTTTCACCGGCAGAGTAGAAATTTCTACTGATCGGTCCTCGGAAGGCCTGAATGTGTCTCAAGAACCTTATTTTATTGAGCCTTTAAAAACAGGAAACTTTTTTATCAGGGATATATATTATTCAAATCAATTAAAAAGTCCGGCAATGTGTTTTGCCATTCCAATTAAAAGCATGAATTCAGGAGGGGAAAAACAGGAGAAACCCTTATTGTCAACAAAGATCTGATGGCCCCGATGGCCACCCAAAATCCCCCACCTGTGGCCACTTGAAAATCCCCCAC
>CAYLYF010000193.1:0-4438 GCA_964387595.1 uncultured Thermodesulfobacteriota bacterium
TAATCGAGATGGCAACCTATTTCCCCCAGTCCCGGGAAATAATGATGGAGCTGCACGGAGTGGGTTCGGTCAAGTTTGAAAGATATGGACAGACATTTCTTAACCTGATCTGTCAATATTGTGAAATAAATCAAATTGAGGAAAATTCAAAACACACCCGAACACCACCTTTTACTTCTGCCCCTGGGGGCGAAGGAATGTCTATCGTCGATTGACTTTGGAATGTCTAATGTCGATTGTCTGATTGACGAATGCATTTAATTTTTTGATTTTTCAATGGTCAATAGTCACGCGAAAATCGTCAATCATTCCCTCTTGCTGTTTTTCTTGAAGCAATAAAAATAGTTGTCAATTCATTTGCTTCACTTAACAAGGGATCAACAAGTTCTTTTTTCAACAAGACTCATCCGACTCTTCCACCACAATACTAATCTTCGCTACAAAACTTGCTTTAGACTGTGCAATGCAGGCAGCACGGTAATTGGAAGCCACAGATGTTGAACCGCGGATCAATTGTCCTCCAATATGTTGTAAGCGATCCATAAACTGCACCCCTCTTAAAAGTAAAAAGCCCAGAAGGTGAGAAGAGTTTACAGCCGGGCTTTTTTGAGGTAAAATTTTTCATGAGGCCGAACCGATTTTTGTTCTATCCGCATATTGCGGCAGTAACGCCTTTTGATCTTTTTTCGTTTTCGCCGTCGGTAGCCTTTCAAAAAGATAACGCAGATACCAGTACGGTTCCAGTCCGTTTGCTTTTGCTGTTTCAACCCGGCTATACAGCATTGCGCTGGCATGTGCGCCAGCTGGTGTGGCACTAAACAGCCAGTTCTTCCGGCCAACTACAAACGGTCGGATTGCATTTTCAGCAAGATTATTGTCCAAATGCAGTCTGCCGTCTTCAATATACACCGTCAGCCTGTTCCATTGACCCAAGGCATAGGAAATAGCCTTACCCAAGAGTCCGCTCGGTGGTGTTTTAAGCACTTGTTTTTCAAGCCATTTGCTAAATTCATCAAGAATCGGTTTTGCTTTTTTCTGCCGCAACTGTTTCACCTGATCATAGCTTAGTTGCTGATCCCGGGCGCTTTGTTCTATCCTGTACAGCCTGCCAATGTAATCAAGAGCTTCATCAGCACGACCTTTTTTCTTTTTGCCTTTCTTTATTTTGTTACGAGCCTTTATCGTTTCCATGAATTTACGGCGTGCGTGAGCCCAGCACCCAAGATGTTTCACTTGCGACAGTTCATCCGCAAATTCATATCCAGCATACCCGTCGGTCTGCACATAGCCTGCGTAATTGTTCAGAAATGTCCGGGGCACTTCTGATGAACGTGTGGGATGAATCTGGTACACCAGCGCCGGTTTATCAGGTTCTCCACCCCTATATATCCACATATAGCTTTTTGCTGCTGCTTTTCGTCCGGGTTCATCCAAAACCTGCACCCCTGTTTCATCAATCTGTATGAGTGGACCTGATCGGATCTCACTGCCCATCAGATTTTTTTTATTCCCACAGGCGCACTGTTTCTCTTCTTCGGTAAGGTCGTGGATAACATCAATGCGGGGCAGATTATCCGGTAGTGGTTTACGCTTGCCCCTGTTTGCTTTTTTTTGATACTGGTTTTTGCCTTTCTGCTGCTGTCTGACTTTTACAAAAATCCTGTTCTTTTTAATATCAAGAACTTCCTGGATAACGCATACTGCATCTTTGAGCCGCTTTGCCGCTTTTTCCGGTTCAATTGTTTTCGGCGGCGCATACTCCTGAACATGTACCCAGTAACCGTAAAGATCGATCGCCATGTTATATTTCGGCATGTCGGCATCATAGATACGGAAACAGGAAACACCCTCTTTTTTGGCTCTTTTCAAAAACGGTTTTAAGTTTTTTCGCAGCCGGTTAGAAAAATCCTTTGCCTCCTCCCGCAAAGAAGGCAACGCCAGACGCCAGCCGGTTTCATTTTCATCCTCTTTTTGTTCTGAAAGGTTAAAGCTCAGCAGCTGGCAGGTAATCGGACCATTATAAAGCTTGACCCTTTTTTTTGACTTTAGGCCAAAAACATCTGCAAGATCCGGATTTGCCGTAAACACTGCGGCCTGCCAGCCGAAAAAGTTGTCTTTTAATTTTCTGCCGATACACCGGTACAGATATTTGGCCGCATCAATTTCAGCTAGTCTCTCGCCGTAAGGCGGGTTAACGACAAATATCCTTTTTCATCTTTTCTTTTTTTAATGATCGGATTTTCAAAAAAGCAAGCTCCTGCGTCTCCACATGAACCCGGCCGGTAAGCCCTGCGTTTTCAATCTTTTCAATTGCTGTTCCTATGATCTTACGGTCATAATCATAACCCAGAATTCTTGGCCAGGGTTTTTTCATACTGTTTTCTTCTCTTTCGACCGTTTCAGAAACAAGACGATCCCAAAGCTTTGGGTCATGCCCCTTCCATTTGAGAAAACCAAAATAGGTCCTTCCAAGACCCGGGGCAACATCCCCGTAAATAAGGGCCGCTTCAATTAAAAGAGTGCCGGAACCGCACATCGGATCAAGAAACATCGTTTTAATTCCGTCTTTGCTACTCCATCCGGAAAGATGGACGATTGCCGCTGCCAGAGATTCTTTCAGCGGCGCCATCCCGCTCGCGCTCCGGTAACCACGGCGATGCAGGCTTTCACCGGAAAGATCAATACTTATAACTGTTGTTTCACCGTTTAAAAAAAGACTGATGGCAACATCCGGCCGGACGGTCTTTACTCCGGGTTTTTTATCATATCGTTCCCTGAACCAGTCTGCCACAGCGTCTTTTACGCGAAGCGCAGCAAACTTACTATTTCCAATAGACGAATTAACCGCTGTACAGTCTACCGCAAAAGAAGATTCCAGACCAAGGTGATCATCCCAGTTAATTTTACCCGTTTCTTTATAAAGACTGTCCGTATCAGGAGCAGAAAACTCGGATAGGTTTAAAAGGATTAGGCTGGCAAACCTTGACCAGAGGCACAGGCTGTACGCGGCTTCAAGCGGGGCCTCAAAGCTTACCGCACCCTGCAGGGTCTTTACCTTTTCTGCTTTAAACAAAGATATTTCTTCTGCCACAAGCCCCTCAAGACCTGAAGCACAGATAGCCACCAGACTGTATGTTTTTTCTGTAACCATAATGTCCCTTATAACTAATCTTTCTTAAACTTATTCCGAAATCCAAAATCAAACTTACGCATTCAATCAAGCCAGCTTGTAATTTTTTCAACCGGAACTCTGCTCCGCTCAAACGTGTTAAATGCAGAATCTTCAACCGGATAGCCCACAGCGATTCCGGCAACAATATCTTTTTCTGCAGAAATACCCAGGTGTTCTTTTAGTTCCTTTTGGCACACAACCACAACTGTAAGCCAGCAGGTTCCCAGACCTTTTGCGGCAGCGGCAAGAAGAAAATTTTCAATGGCTGTTGCAGTACTCAGCAGGTACTGGTTATCCTCTCTTTTATGGGTCACAAAATATACGGCAATAAGCGCATCACAAAACCGGATATTTTTTTCAAGAAAATCTTTAGGGTCAAGCCCATCTTTTATTGATGCTTCCAGGGTAACGTTAAAAATATCCCGCTGTCGTTTTCTGCAAACTTCCGGCAGCCCGCCAAACGGATCTATTTCCTGTATTCATTCAGCAAATTTTTCTTGATTGATCTCATTTACTTTTTCAAGCGCTGATCCGGTCAGCACAATAAACTCCCACGGCTGCTGATTGGTTGCGCTGGAAGCCCAAGTTGCCGTTTCAAGACACGCCATGATAATCTCTTTTTCCGGCATCCTTTTTTCAAAAGTCCGGATAGACCTCCGGGATTTTATATGTTCTAGCATCCCCATAAAAGTCCCCTTTTTAAACAGGTTAATTTCAGTTAATATTTTCAACTATAATCTGATATAGACTTTCAAAAAGAAAAAAACAAGGCGGAAAAAAAATCCTTTTTATCGCTAAAAATAAAAAAACACCCGAGACCTTTTTAGAGATTTCAGGTGTTTTTTTCAGACATCAAAGCAGGGCCTTTACGTGTTTAAATTTACAAAAACACAGAACTTAGGTAATGATCTTACTTCCCGCCTCCTGTCCCGGAACAACAATGCGGGAGGCTTCTTCCTGCTTGGCTTTTTTTGCTTCTTCAATAATTTTCTCCACTGTTGCATTAATCGCTTCCGGAAATTTATTTGCTGCTTCTTCAAGATTCTTTGCTTCTATCATACACTGGATCGGAAACGGTCCGGATGGAGACATCATCTGTGTCTGTCCCATAAACGTTGCGGTACGGCCTTCGTCTTTTGAGCCATCCGCTTTAACCGGGGTAAGCTGCTTTATTGACCCTGTTTTAAGGTCCGTATAGGTCTTTTCCTTGTAAACCCCGATGGCCACTTGAAAATCCCCCACCTGTGGCCGGGTCAAAATCCCCCA
>CAYLYF010000194.1:0-4387 GCA_964387595.1 uncultured Thermodesulfobacteriota bacterium
TTGATAACCAACTGTTTTAACTTTGTATTCTATAATAAATACTAAAAAGTTACCCGCAGATTTTGTTGACGAAGCCTTTTTTTTAGGTTTTCCTTTTCCGCCAAAACCTTCTGATTTATCTATTTTATTTATAAAATAATCGTAATCATCACTCATTTTTTTATTCCAATTAATTGCAGATTGTCAATTTAAGTGTTAATAATATAGATAAATATGTTAAAATAATAATATACCTTAAGTAACGGTTTTTTTATATATATTTAATAAGTGCAGAATTGAAACTGTTTGAAAATCATGAGATAAATTTAATAACTATTATAATAAATAAATTTATCAACCGCTGAGATATCTTTAATGTTTTGTTGCCTTGATTGAGTATTTTAAACTCTTTTAAGTATTAGATATTAGATTCAAAATTTAAATGTATATATGGTTATAATATGGTAAATACTAGTACTTATTAAAGATATTTCTTAATATTAAATAAATATTGACTTTTATAGCATTTTAATATTATAATCATTAACTGAACAAAGAAGAGAATGCATTAAATCCGCTCAATTGAGCAAAGAATACTCAATGAAAGGAGTACGATATAATGGTAAAGGATAATAAAGATTCAATCATAATGACAGTTGATGAGGTTGCAGATTACTTGAAACTTTCAAAGATCACTGTTTATAAGCTTACACAAAAGGGTGAAATACCTGGTTTTCGTATAGGAAGTTCATGGAGATATAACAGAGACAAGATAGATGAGATCGCCCGTGTAGGAACTAAGAAAAACGCATAAAAACTTAATATGTGCTAATGCTTTTGCTTTTTTCTTACAGATCAGCAGCTTTGACAAAAGGATAGTATTATAGAGAGCCTTTGACATTATCAGAGTCAAAGGCTTTTCTGGCTTGCAGGAATAAAAGAGTTGAAAAGATACCTGAAATGAGATATCTTTATTAGCTTTACACCGTAATGAAAATATTTAAAAAACTAGCAGATCTGACATTTGTAAACAGTAGATAAGTGGCAGACGAAAGAACAGTTCAAAGGAGAAATAATGGGAAAAACCAGTCGCCAGCAGTCAGCAAAGAGAAAAAGAAGGAAAAGAAAAGTTAAGAGAATCGGAAGAGGAAAAAGAAGATAGGGCCGCTGATTAAAGAGAAAAAAGAAAAACTGTTGCTGCATGCCTGTTGTGCACCTTGTGCAACGCATGTTATGGACGTGCTCTCCCAGTCTTATAAACTCACCGTACTATTTTACAATCCTAATATACAGCCTGAAGATGAGTATGCAAAACGACTAGGGGATATGATAAAGCTCTGTGATATAAAAAAAACCGAGCTTTTGGTGCCCGGCTATGACCCGGAAGTATGGATCGAGAGTACTAAAGGTCTGGAAGCTGTTCCGGAGGGTCATGAACGCTGTTCGGTGTGTTTTGATGTCAGATTTAAAAAAGTTGCTGAGACAGCTGCTGCATCCGGATGCCCTATATTTGCATCGACACTTACAGTCAGTCCGCATAAAAATCCTAAGGTCATAAATAGTATCGGTATAAATGCGGCAGATAAATTCGGGATTGAATTTTTACAAGAGGACTTTAAGAAAAAAGACGGCTTTAAAAGAAGTTGTGAGCTTAGCGAGAAGTATGGGCTTTACAGACAGAAGTACTGCGGCTGTTTATATAGTATAGGCTGAAATATGAAACCCAAAAAAGCATTTGATTTTATTGAAATTGTCCCCCGTATTAAAAAGCCGAGAACAAAGGGTCTGACCATGTTTCTTGATAAGGGGCTTGGCTTTAATCAGGCTAGAGACCTGATGCAGGTCGCGCCCTATATTGATATTATTAAGCTGGGATGGGCAACACCCCGACTTTTTTCAGAAGCTGATATCAGGGCAAAGATAGAGCTGTATAAACAAAATGATATTCTGGTCGGTAATGGAGGTACTTTTCTTGAGATCGCGTACAGACAGAAAAAGGTCGATCAGTTTTTGAATTACTGCCGTGATATCGGGATCGGGCTGATAGAAGTGTCAAACGGGGTTGTTCCCATAAGTCTTGATGAAAAAGCCGAGATCATCCGTAAAGCCAATAAGCTGGGATTTAATGTCATCTCTGAGATTGGTAGAAAAGACCCGGTAGAGGATCGAAAGCTTTTTCCAGAGGTCAGGGTAGAAGAAGCAAAGAGTGACCTTGCTGCCGGATCAAATTACGTAATCATTGAAGCCCGTGAGGCAGGTAAAAATATCGGGGTATATGATGACAAGGGCGGTCTTAAGGAAGATATGGCAAAATACCTGCTTAATGAGATAGGTTTTGAAAATATCATGTTCGAGGCGCCTGAAAAGGGTCAGCAGGCCGGTTTGATATTATTGTTTGGTGCTGACGTAAATCTTGGAAATATCAGGACAGAGGATGTGATACCGCTTGAAACCCTTAGACGAGGGATCAGAGGCGATACCTTTGGTAAATTATAGAATAGTAAGACCCGACATATCATTAAATGATATAAAACCTGAGGAAAAAATAGTACTCATTGATAATCTCAGGGCATCAAGCACTATCGTTGTAGCTCTTGCTCTGGGGATTGAGACAATAATCCCCTTGGTTGATGATAAAAAAGTTTTTAAACTCAAAAGTGATAAGGTATTAACCGCAGGTGAGTCCGGAGGCTTAAAACTTGAGGGCTATGATATCGGTAATTCACCTGTTGAGCTGGAGTCGGTCTGTGGGAATGTTGAGTATAAAACTCTGATTATAAAAACCTCCAATCTTGTACCGCTTCTCCTTAGATTTCCCCATGCAGTCATTTGTTCAAGTTTAAATCTTGATTCCATAGCAGCATATTTAAAAAATAAAAAAGGTTGTATCATTCCCGCCGGCGGTCAATATGGAAAAGCTGAAGATCTGGGGGTTGCATTTGCGCTGGGTGCCAGACTGACAGGTACCGGGTTTAATGCAGATATTGTCTCCTGCTTTACTATAGAATCAGCTGCGGCAAAGCATCTTGCTGAAATCGGTTATGAACGTGATGTGAAGTATATTTCAAGAACAAGCATATATGACATAGTTCCTCTATTCGATGGGGAGAAAATAACTAAACTTTAGCTAAAATTCCATGGTATTGTTCTTTACCCTTGTTGTTCCTGTTTAAAGGAATCAAGGGTTCCAGGGGTCGATTGAAAAAACTTTAAAACTAAGGCCCTGTAACGTGACTTTAGATTATAAAGTATTTAGTGTTGGACTTAAGACAAGATTTTAAAGAGGTGGATAGTTACTATGGTTGATAAGCAGATTGTTGATATAATCGAGTCTTCAGGCATTGATATTGTCTTAAGCCTTCCCTGTAATATGCTGTCGGGGATAATGGATGAGATTGATCGGTGTAAGATTAAACATGTCTCTGTCTGCAGGGAAGAAGAAGGAGTCGGTATTGCTGCCGGTGTTCTTCTCGCCGGTAAAAGACCCATGCTTCTGATGCAGAATTCAGGACTCGGGAATTGTGTAAATGCCCTGATGTCTTTAACCTCACTTTATGAAATGCCGCTCCTGATCATGATGAGTCACAGGGGAGGAGAGGGCGAAAAGATATCTGCGCAAATGCCTATGGGAGAAGCTGCGCCCTTGATCCTTGATTCGATGAAAATTGATCATATTAGTATTGCGGGAATCAATGAACTGGAGGGTCTTAAAACAGATATCGATTATGCCTTTGAAAATAATGAAATTTTGGCTGTTTTCCTGAAAAGAGGTCTATGGCATGAAACGGATTGATATTTTAAATGAAGTCTCAAAATGTGACGGGCTGATCGTTTGTAATATCGGTTTTCCGTCACGGGAACTTTACTTTCTTAACGACAGACCCGAAAACTTTTATATGCTGGGTTCAATGGGGCTTGCAAGCTCAATAGGGCTGGGCCTTGCCATGAGCCGTGAGGAGATGGTCTTTGTTGTTGACGGGGATGGGTCGATTCTGATGAATCTGGGCACCCTTTCAACCCTTGCTAACAATAAAACTGACAATCTGTGTCTGGTAATCGTTGATAACGGTTCTTACGGAAGCACCGGCGGGCAAAAAACCTATACATCCGGAAAAACTGATCTTGAAATGATTGCCCGGGGTGCCGGTAACTCTGAAGTGGTGAGGGCTAAAAACAAAGAAGACTTGTCCGCTGCCTTAAGTAAGTGCATGAAAAAGAGTGTTATTATCATTGCTGAAGCAGAACCCGGTAATGAATCCGTCCCGATTATTGATCTTGAACCTGTTGAGATAAAAAACAGGTTTATGGGAAGATGAATTGTTTTGTTTCAGTTTTACTTAATACCTTGATGTTTGGATCATCGACAAAATCTGTGGGTAAACATATAGATATCTTCCACAGTCAAACA
>CAYLYF010000195.1:0-4366 GCA_964387595.1 uncultured Thermodesulfobacteriota bacterium
TGCCTGTCTGTCCATTAAAACTTGAAATAAGCAAAATTGGGACAGGCTCTATCTACATATTTAAGCTTTTTGCCAACAAGACCTGGCAATTTTTGAAAAACCTTTTGCAGCCGGACATAATTCACCCTTTTTCCGTATTTACTAAAATCATCACGGTATGTTATCAGAATTGACTGCTTCACCGAATCAACTTCTAAAAGTGAACCCGTGTCACGGTATGTCTGAATAGCTTCCGGCATTCCTCCCACAACCAGATATTTCTTAAACTGATCCATTAATTCATTATGCGCAACAGACGACAGCTCATCACTCAGGTCAAACGTTTCAAGAAACTCTGTGAGCTGAGATTTGCCGATTCCCTCAAGAAATTCTTTAAATGTCATGGGCCCCAGATGCATGTATTCTATTCTCCCTACCGGCATTGAAAAAGAATGCTCTTCAAGTGTAAATTCCAGCAATGAACCCGCCGCAACAACAGGGAGCTGCGGCATAAGCTCATAAAAATAACGCAAGGTCGCCAGGACTTCCGGGGCAGCCTGGATCTCATCCAGAAACAGCACTGATTTTACAGCTTCTATTCTTTTTCCTGACTTAAGTTCAATCAATTCAATAATCCGTTTGGGATCCTTTGTTTCAAAACAGTCTTTATAATCAGGATTTAATTCAAAATTTATTTCATGAAGATCAAAGGCCTGTTCTTTAGCAAACATATGAACCAGATATGATTTACCGACCTGTCGTGCACCTCGTATTACAAGCGGTTTTCTATTTTTTCTATTTATCCACTGTGAAAGATAAGTTAATCCTGTACGTTTCATAATGAGCCTCATTTTTAAAAATATTGTAATTTTATATAGTACAATTATGGCATAGTATAAATATTTGTAAGGGTAATTATGTATATTTAAAGTATTTTTGTAAGGGTACTTATAAAATAAGTTCCTATTCGTTCTAGATTTCTCTTGAAATGACTACAAAGGAATACTTTATTAGCTAATGTCAGCTTGAGTTTAAAGACATTCCGCAATTCGTATTCATAATAAACAAAAAAGACGGGATGTAATATCCTGTTTTTTTGTTTTGAGTTAAAAATCTGTTTGTAATCATTTCTATTGAAACCGCCAGTTCTTTAACTTATACTTGGAATCTGACAACAATCAATCTCCTGGAGAGCATCATGCAGTTAAAAAAAGCTATTTTCTTTATAATCGTATCCAGCTTCTTACTTTGCGGACAGTCTTATGCCCTTGAAAGACATGTGCTGGATAACGGACTTGAGGTCTTCATTGAAGAAAACCACATTGTTCCCCTTGCCACCATTCGAATATCTTTCAGAGCCGGGGCCATTGTGGAAACCGAAGAATTAAACGGCCTGTGTCATCTGTATGAGCACATGCTGTTTAAGGGAAATGACCTTTACAAAAACCAGGAAGAATTTATGGCCGCTTTAAAGCGGATGGGGGTCGGCAGATGGAATGGCGGGACCAGCACGGAGTATGTCACCTATTATATTATGATCCCTTCAGACAAACTGGAACAGGGACTGTCTTTCTGGGCACATGCAGTTATGTCCCCTCTTTTAAGCAGGGATGAACTGCTAAAAGAGCGTGAAGTTGTTCACAATGAGATCGCAGGAAAACAAAGTGCTCCGGAATACGCACTGTTCAAAGCTGAGCTTGAAGCCCTCTATCCGGACTACGGATATCGCCGGGATACCGGAGGCAGCCTGGATGTGGTTGACAGCGCAACCGTTGAAAAACTTACTTTTATAAAAGAAAATTTTTACGTCCCCAATAATGCAGCAATTTTCATATCCGGAGATGTTGATCCGTCTGCTGCGGTTGAAATGGTTGAAAAAAATTACGGAACCTGGCAAAAAGGCCCGGGTTTTCCGAAAATCACACCCCACAAACCGCTTCCAAAACACAAATGGACAGCAGTGGACACCTTCCCTTCAAAAGGGCTGGTAAATGTCTCCTTTACCTTTAGAGGCCCTGATGCAGGGCTCGATACGGAATCCACCTACAGTGCTGACATCTGGGGGCAGATACTGTCTGACCCGGAAGAAAAATTTAAACATAATCTCTACAAAGCTGTGCCTGAACTGCATGGCGGAACCAGACACATCGGCGCAGGCTATTTCACCCAGCGGGACGCAGGAGAAACCTCGTTTTCATTTGTCATTGCATTATCAGAAAAAACAGACCTTTGGGAAACCATCAAGCGTCTGAAAAGCTCACTTCTAGCTGAGATTGAAGATATGACAGAAAAAAATTACTTTAGTGAAACAGCGCTTATTTCCGCCAAAAAGGAGATCGAGGATCATGATATCCTGTCCCGGGAAACAGCAGCCGGATACATGTCAAACCTTTCGTTCTGGTGGGCATCAACCTCAACGGACTACTACCTGTCATACCTTGACAGGATAAACCGGGTTTCTGTTGCAGACATACAAACTTTCATTCACACTTATCTTGACAATAAAAACCTGCTGACCACCATATGGATAAACAGCGATGACGATAAAGAACACGGCATACTGAAAAAGGTTTCGCAAATAACGGCTAAGGAGGATATCAAATGAGGATATTTCGTATTGTCTTTGCACTGACATTTCTTGTTTTAACACTATCCTGCGCACATAAAAACAACAGCTTTATTACAGAGAATCTTAAAACCTTTCATGAATTTACGCTTCAAAACGGAATACCCGTTGTGGTAAAAATTTCCAAACAAAGCCGGCTGAGATCAATTGTTCTTACTCTTCAGGGCGGCAAAGGCCTGATACCCGAAGGAAAAGCCGGCATTGATAATATCACCCAAAATCTCATGAACATGGAATCAAAAAAATATCCGGAAGTTATCCGCAGAACGATCCTTAAGAAAAGTTCAGCCAGTATCGGATGCAGTGATGCCATTGATTTTTCAAGCTACTCTTTAAAAACCATCGGTTCCTACTTTAATGAAACATTCGATCTGTATGCAGACCTTTTCCTGAATCCTGTCCTCTCTCAAAAGTACTTTGATGAGATCATAACCAACATGAAAAACAGCTGCCGGTCAGACCTGACTGACGGATATGCCAGAGTATCAAAAGCCCTAAACCTCAGTTTCTTTAAAGACCACCCCTATTTTTCCTACCTTTACAACACAGAAACCCTTACGAACATAAAACTTGAAGAGGTTAAGGCGTTCTATAACCAAAATTATGTGGCTTCAAGAATAGCCATATTTGCCGTGGGAAACTTTGATATTGATAAACTTAAAAATAAACTTGATGAAAGTTTTGGCAGACTCAAAAAAGGAGTGCCTTTTGATACGCCGGAAAAAAGCTTTACTGTTCAGAAGACCCCTCCCCTTATCCTTGACCCTTATAAAGAGCTTAACAAAGGGGCCTCATATGTAAGGGGCAATTTCGCAACCGTACCCGTAACCCACCCGGATCACTGGGCCATTGGTATCGCATCAAACATCCTGTCCGATATTCTCACAAACATCATTCGGACAAAAAACAGTATGGTATATTCTGTCTGGTCTAACAATTACGGCAAAAAATCAAATTATGCCAATATCTCTGCCTACAGAACAAATAATCCGGTAAAAGTAATTGACTTAATTAAAAAATCAATCGATATTGCTGCTTCCGGTAAATGCCTTTCCCCATATAAGGGAGACGGGGGCGAAGATGACTACATTCCGATCTCAGAAGGGCTTGAATTCTACAAAGCTTCCGCTTCAACAAAATACTTTTCAGGGCTCCGCACAAATCAGGCCATTGCATCAAGAATGGCCGGCTCTTATATGAGCACAGGAGACTATACCTCATACCTTAAGACAAGGGACAGGATAAATGCCGTTACAGCAGAAGAAGTTAAAGCGTCCGTCCTCAAATACTTTAAGGACAATAATATATTGTGGGCTGTCACTGCACATCCGGATATTATCGAAGACTTACAGGAAAGCCACAAGTCCTATGCTGCAGAATATAAGATAGTAGAGCTGAAGGAATGACGAGTGAACCGTGCATGGAGCAGAGTGCACCCGTCCTCCGCAATAGCTCGATACGGAGGGTGGATGGCGAGTTAAAACCTGTGAAAATGTAAACAAAAGCGGAATGGGGATTGCCCTTCAACTTCGCTCAGGGTAAACAGCGTGCGGAATAAAGATATATATATTTGTAAAAGTCTGGATTTGATCTTACCGTAATATGAAAGCAAGTTTTGATTGTCACCTGACAAATGACGGCCAATTTCGTAAAAAATCCATTCAATATTAGTTCTGGTAAGCTCAATTTTTTTTGTTGTAAAATATTCAGAACTGAACCGCTTCGCGGAGACACCTCACAATCGCCCAACGAACAATATCT
>CAYLYF010000196.1:0-4321 GCA_964387595.1 uncultured Thermodesulfobacteriota bacterium
TAACGCTAAGAAAAGTCGGCGTATTTATATTGATAACCAACTGTTTTAACTTTGCATTCTATAATAAATACTAAAAAGTTACCCACAGATTCTGTTGAAGAACCGATAATTAATTGTTTTTTTAAATCACTGCTCCGATAAATCCGGGTTTACAACTTTTAGACATGTGGCAATTTTTGAAAAGGATTCAAGGGGGCAAGGATTCAAGGGTTCGAGTTTGCCCTGTGAAATGAGCTAAGATCAATTCCGGTTTTAGTCGAAATTATTTCACAGGGGGACCTTTTTAAGGTCGCGCTTTTCAGACGCGGATAATTACCCGGATAACAAATTTTTGGATGCGGATAGGGTTTTTAACAGATGCTTTTATTAAGAAAAAAATTCGTTTTATATTAGTTTTAATGATCTTAAGGTTAACAACGGTTGGTTTCAGGACGATGGCATGTCGATTACATGTTTTAGTCAGCAAAGAGGTGAAAAGTTAAAAAAGGAGAAACTGATAAAGGCTTTTATTATGCATAATATTTAATTTAGAACGTCAATTAACGGATTTAAAAAAAGCCCTTGAGTAAGGACTTTTTTAATGTGTAAAATATGCAACAGTTTACATAAATAATGAAATTAACTTTAAATAATACAACTTATTGACAATAAAAAGATATATTATTTAATATATGCAATATTTATCAAATTATCTCATCATGTTTCTGTTTATAATCAACATTTACTACTATTTACTATTTTAGGACAGCATTTGCTGCCCATTCAGGTATTACGGAAAGATCTATTCTCCAGACAAAGGGTAACAGAAGCATTATCACAGCTGTTATTAAAAAGGTTCCTATGATGTTCAGCCATATGCCTGCTTTGGCCATTTCAGGGATGGTGACGCAGCCAGAACCAAAGACAACGGCATTTGGCGGGGTTGCCACCGGCAGCATGAACGCATATGATGCTGCTATGCATGCTGCGACTGCAGGACCGTAAGGATGAATGCCCATAGCTATTGCCGCACTTGCCATTAAAGGAATTAAAAGCGCTGAGGTGGCCGTATTGGAGGTGATTTCCGTCAGGAAAATGGTGATAAGGATCACCGTAAAAATAAACACAAGAATACCGGCGGCAGAAATCAGGCTAAGGTTTCCCGCAATCCATACGGCAAGGCCTGATTCTTTAAACCCGACTGCAAGTGCGAGTCCTCCTCCAAAAAGGATAATGACATCCCAGGGTATTTTTACAGCCGTTTTCCAGTCAAGGAGAAATTCCCCCTTTTTAAAATCAGAGGGGATGATAAAAAGCAGTAATGCGCCAAGAATGGCAATGGTTGAGTCATGAACAAGATTCAGGCCAATGTGTTTGAAGAGAAAAGATCTTGTGATCCAGCATAAAGAAACAAAGATGCCGACACCGATGATCATGACCTCTTCTTTTTTAATGCGCCCGAGTTTTTCAAGCTCTTGCGAGATAAATTCTTTTCCGCCGGGCAGACTGATGTTTTTCAGGCGGAAGATGATCTTAGTCATCATCAGCCAGGTGATGGTAGTCATGATGATGACCAGCGGGATTCCCACTTTCATCCACTGTGCAAAGCTTATTTCCATGTTGAAAATTTTGTCGATCTGACTGACAAGGACACCGTTTGGCGGGGTTCCGATAATTGTGCCGACGCCGCCAATCGAGGCTGCATATGCAATTGAAAGCATCAGGCAGGTATCAAATTTAAATTTGTCAGCAGGACCGGTGTAATACTCTCTGGCCTGTTTTGCAACGGCAAGGCCTATGGGCACCATCATCATTGTGGTGGCGGTGTTGCTGATCCACATGGAAAGAAAAGCGGTGGCTGTCATGAATCCCAGAACCATCTGTGTCGGTGAAGAACCAAAAAACCGGATGGTGTTTATGGCGATTCTTTTGTGAAGGTTCCACCGCTC
The DNA here is from genome assembly GCA_964387595.1 of uncultured Thermodesulfobacteriota bacterium. Taxonomy (GTDB): domain Bacteria; phylum Desulfobacterota; class WTBG01; order CAIYCZ01; family CAIRTM01; genus JAHEEI01. Next base: position 1,929 of record CAYLYF010000196.1, read on the forward strand.
CAGGGTTACGGCAATAAAAAATCCGCCCATAAAAAGGTAGATGAGGTGGTTTCCATAGGGGACAGTGACTTCTTTTGCGCTCATTATTCCAAGGATCGGATACAGTACAATGGGCAAAAGAGAGGTTGCCGGAATAGGAATTGCTTCTGTGATCCACCAGACGGCCATAAGAACGGTAATGGCGGCTGTTTTCATGGCTTCCGGTTTCATCCCTTCGGGAACGGGAAGAAGCAGGATAAGGAGGAAAAGTGCCGGGCCAAGCAAAAAACCGATCTCTTTTCTTCTGTTCATCATATGAATTCCTTCTAAGTAGGGGGTTGGTTATACTTAAGTTTTGAACGGGTGAAAATATAATAGGGTAAGTTTTTTTCTCTGTCAAAAAAATTGATAATGCTAAGGATCTATTTTAGTTAAAAACTATAATATATATTATTAAAAGCTAAAATGAAAATATATTTATTACGGAATAAGCAAAAGGATTTAAAGATGAAACAGACAGGACCGTCTATGTAATGAAAGAAAAACACCGATATCGAGAGATCCTTCCCCGGCTTAAGGCGCTTGAGCCTAAAACATTTCCGATAAAAGATGTTACTGTGGAAAAAAAGGGACTTATGGCGACAAGGTATAAGATCCCGTCAAATATCAGCTCCATGGAAAGCATCATAAAGGTTATCAAAGAGGCTAATCCGGTCATCTGACACGAACGGCTTAAGCATCAGGCAAAGTAGCGCATTCCTGCATTACCCAGCACCCGGTTTTTCAGTGATAGCATGAAAAGTTCAAACATGGCATTTCTCATCTTTCCTGATTTTATTAATGAAAAAGAGGTAAGGCTGTGGAACCGGTGTTTTGATAGAAGCTGTTTTAGTTTTACGGGTTCATAAGATTTGTCGATTATCTTTTTTGCGGCTTCTTCTCCTGAAATTAGCGCCTGGTAAATTCCTTCCCCGGAAAGTTCCGAGGCAAGACCTGCTGCATCACCAATCAAAAAAAGATTGTTGAACTGAAATCCCTTAAAATCGGAGTTAATGGGGAACGCCTGAAACTCACCGGTGCTGAAATCGATGTTGTTTTCAGTAAGCCATTGATGGAAATTTTTTTTAAGCAGTTTTATGGGGATATGGTTTGAGCTTCCGCCTGTCCCGATTGAAACAAAACCGTTGTGGGGAAAAATCCAGGCATACCATGAATGAAAAAGCGCTGAGCTGAAATGGATCTCCACGTTTTGATATTTGTCTGTAGGAATGATGTATTGTATCCCAATGATCTTTTTTTCCTTTGCCAGACCTAAAAATTTTCGGGTAATGGAATTTGAACCGTCAGCGCCCACCAGGTATCTAAAATTTATTTTTTGTGAATTATTTAAAATGATATGGTTTGTTTTTATCTCTGTGACTCTTGCTCCATTCATTAGGGTGATATTTTTTTTTCTTAATTTCTCCATTTGCCACTGTGCCAGTGCTTTTCGGTCAATGGTACAGAGGGTGTTCCTGTTTTCAAGTTTGAGCACCTTTTTTCTTCTTGCAGTCGTAAATGTTACTTCGTCAAATCTTTTTTCTATGATTTCTTCGGGAAGCTTAAGGTAGTCTATGGTGTGATTTAAAAGGCCGCCCGCGCAGACCTTGGGTCCTGTTGATTTGTTTTTTTCAAGGATAAGTATTTTTAAATCTTTTTGTGAAAGAATCTTTGCGCAGTTCAGGCCTCCAGGTCCTGCGCCGATTATGATCACATCAAATGCAGTCATTTTTTTGATTCTTAGATGCTATTTTGTTTTGTTTGTCTGAAACGGGTTTTAAAAAATACCGAAAAGCGGGCGGAAAGGCAAGATCCCAGGTTTTCTATTTGTTCCGGGATCCAGTTTCTTTAAAAATGGCATATGCGCGGTCAAGCAATAAAGACTTGTCCTCAGGGGCGATTCCTGCAAACAGGCCTCCCGCGATATAGCAAGATTCAGGGTCATCATCCAGCGCTTTGGACCACATGATGATAACAGATGTGGTAATCGGCCCTTCTTTTTCCGGTGCACATATGAGCAGTTTTATTCCTGTTCCGATCTCTACCTTTTCTTTAGTCGAAAATTCGACCCGTGTGCCTTCTCTGCTGATGTCTGTAAGTATGCAGGAACTTTCTTTGTTGTCTTCCGTAATAAACTTTGCGTTTATCTCAATGGTGAATCTCGGAAATTTCCTTCTTTCATCCATGGCTTTCCTTTTTAATTTTTTCAGATTATTGTCTAATGTATATCGCTCTTGTTGAAATAAACTTTATATCTTTATTTAAATATCCCTTCTTTTTTGTCGGGAGAAATAAATTGGTAAATTTAAGGGGTAAAAAAAATGGTTCTTCAACAGAATCTGTGGGTAACGGACAAAGGTTAAGACATGTAACGT
>CAYLYF010000197.1:0-4242 GCA_964387595.1 uncultured Thermodesulfobacteriota bacterium
CCCCTGTTTACAGGGACCAACGAGTTTTTCTTTTTTTTAGATGGTGAATCAGGGATAATAAGAGGTGGATCAAAACGCACCAGTATCAAAACATAATAATAATCAGTTATTAACCCGGCACTTATAAACTTTTTCAAATCATGCTATGATAAGTCCTGTTATGAAACAGTTTAAAACCTTAAAAAGCTATTTTTCTAAAAACCTCAAATATATAATCTTCGGTTTTATATGTCTTGTAATTGTTGATATTCTTCAGCTCATTGTCCCCATCATCATAAAAAATGCAGTCGACCTGCTGACCACCGGATTAGATTCAAACGAAAAGCTTGTACAGTACGGCCTTATTATCGCAGCCATTGGTGTTTTTACTTCCATATGCCGTTTTACCTGGAGATACTGCATCATCGGAAGTTCCAGAAGAATTGAAATGGAGCTTCGAAACCGAATTTTTTCACACATCATAAAACTGCCGATGAAAGACCTGTTACAAAGAAAAACGGGTGACCTGATGGCCCGAACCACAAATGACCTTGAAGCCGTAAGGATGTTTACCGGAATAGGACTTGTTGCATTTTTTGACACTATTTTTCTGGGCATCACCTCAATCTCCTTTATGGTTTATATTAACCCGCTATTAACAGTACTTTCTCTGACACCCATGTTTTTCATTTTTATTGCAACCTGGAGACTCAGCAGTCTTCTTCATCACAAATTTGGATCGGTGCAGGCCTCTTTTTCTAAAATGACAGAATTTGTAAGAGAATCAATTGCCGGTATAGCTGTTATTAAAGCCTATACCAATGAAGAGATCACTACCCGGAACTTCTCAAAAGTCAGCAGTGAGTACATCCAAAAAAATATCAGTCTGATTAAAATCCTCGGCTTATTTTTTCCGCTGATCATGTTCTTTTCAAATCTAAGCATCTGCGTTCTTGTTTTTTTCGGTGGCCGGATGACCCTGTTCAATACCATCACACCCGGTGAATTTGTTGCTTTTGCAAGCTATATCTGGATACTAACCTGGCCGATGATGGCCCTGGGCTGGGTCGTTAACATATTTCAGAGGGCATCTGCTTCTATCATACGAATAAATGAGGTACTTGAAATAGAACCGGAACTGATATCAATTGCAGAAAAGTATCACGAAAAAATAAAGGGCAGGATCCAGTTAAAAGACCTGACTTTCTTTTATAAAGACACATCATTACCTGCACTGGAGAACATCAGCTTAACCATAGAAAAAGGCCAAACTATCGGCATAACCGGAAAAACAGGCTCCGGAAAAACAACCCTACTGAATCTTATCCAGCATTTTTTTACCGCGCCAAAAGGGTCAATATTTATTGATGGCTTAGATATTAGAGAAATCCCCCTATTCCGCTTAAGATCTAATATCTCCTATGTCCCTCAGGACAGCTTCCTGTTTTCTAATTCTATTAAAGAAAACATTTCTTTTGGTTCAGATAAGTCTACAGATGAAGACATCAAACTTTATGCTGAGGTCTCACAGCTTTATAACGAAATAGCTGAATTTAAAGACGGGTTTAATACCCAAATCGGTGAAAAAGGAATAACTCTTTCCGGCGGACAAAAACAAAGACTCTGTATCGCAAGAGCTTTGATCAAAAAAGCGCCCATCCTCATTCTTGATGATTCTTTATCCTCACTGGATGTCTCAACCACACAGAAAATTGTAAATGCACTGAAATCATCTGAATTAAAAAGAACCACGCTGATCGTATCAAACAGAATCGCATCGATTAAACATGCGGACAGTATCCTTGTTTTTTCAGAAGGAAAAATAACTGATCATGGAACGCATAATGAATTAATCAAAAAAGACGGTCTTTACAGAGACCTTCACTTAATGCAGCAGCTTGAAAATGAAATTTAACAAAAAAGCCTCTTTAAGCAGACAGATCACAGGTAAAGACAAAAAATAAGATGCATTTTGAAGAACAACACACCTCGACAGTGAGCAGCTTAAAACTGCTCCTGTTCTTTAAAAAATATTTCAGTTCTTATAAGGCAACCATGTTTGCATCCATACTGCTTGCATGCTTTGCTATCGGATCAGACCTGATCCTGCCACAGCTGGTTAAACTTGCACTTGACAGCCATATTACGGTTTCCGCACAACAAATTTCCTTTAATAAAAAGACTTCAGCGGATACAGAAAAATTTGTAAATAAATTTAAAGACCAGCTGATCCCGTCAGATAAAAACAGCATTTTTTTCATTATAAATGAAGATATTAAAAACATATCGGATCAGGACCTTGCCTATCTTAAAGAAACAGGCCTTATTTCCAATATAAAATATTACTATACCCAGCTGACCCCCCGGGTAATTAAAACAGCCGAAAAATATAAGGATATTGTTTTTATCTCAGATAATACTATTTTTATTTCATACCAGAATCTTTCAAAGCTCACATCCAGTGACTTACGCGTGATACGGGATAATGATTTTAAAGGAATCTTAAAAATCACCTTTTACTTTATCTGCATCTTACTCACCAGCCTGATATTTACTTTTTTTCAGATATTTATTGTGGAATATGCCTGTCAAAAAATTATGCATGAGATCCGTCTGGATATCTTTAAACATATCCAATCCAGGTCACATACTTTTTTCACCAGCAATCCGGTAGGCAGACTGGTAACCCGGGCCACCAATGATGTCCAGAACCTCCATGAAATGTTCAATGCTATTTTTGCAAATATTTTAAAGGACATCCTCCTGATCGTGGGCATAACGGGTATACTTTTATGGGTCAACTGGAAACTCGCTATTGTCTGTTTTTCTGTCCTCCCCTTTTTAATTGCCGTGTCTACATTTTTCAGCATCAAATCAAGAAAAGCCTTCAGGCTTGTCCGGATCAAAATTGCCGCCATGAACTCACAGCTCCAGGAAAACATCACCGGCATTGCTGTAATTAAGGCTTTCTGCAGAGAAAAGATCAATGTTAAAGCCTTCAAAGTACTCAATCAGGACAACTATATCGCCAACATGAAACAGACCATCATCTTTGCTGTTTTCAACCCGGTTGTGGACTGCACCAGACTTTTAGTCATCGCCAGTATTATCTGGTACGGCGGCGGACTGGCAATTCAGGAAAATATAACCATTGGTACCCTAGTGCTCTTTCTCTATTACATGCGTATGTTTTTCAGACCGATACAGGATCTGGCTGAAAAATACAACATTATCCAATCCGCATTCGCATCACTTGAACGTCTTTATCTGCTTATGAATAATAATGAGCAGATAATAGATCCCGAAAACGCGGAACTTCAGGAAATAACCGATGGCAAAATTGAGTTTAAAAATGTGTCATTCAGATACAATCCGGATGAACCCGTACTCAATAATATATCTTTTACGGTTAACCCCGGTCAGACATTTGCCATCGTCGGCCTGACCGGAACCGGGAAAAGCACAATCATCAACCTGATCGAACGTTTTTATGACATAAAAGAAGGTCAGATCCTAATAGATGGAATTGATATCAGAAAGATTAAAAAAACCGATTTAAGATGCAATATCGGCCTTGTATTACAGGATATTTTTCTCTTTGCGGGCACCATACGGTCTAATATTACCCTTGGTAACGATTCATTTACTGATGAGGAAATATACAGTGCTTTAGAAACTGCCAATGCAGACTCTCTGGTTAAAAAACTCCCCAAAGGCCTTAATGAAGACGTGATGGAGGGCGGTAAAACCCTGTCCACCGGAGAAAGACAGCTGCTTTCCTTTGCCCGTGCCATATTAATAAACCCGAAAATACTCATCCTTGATGAAGCAACCTCAAATATCGACCCCATAACAGAAGACCTGATACAAAACGCCCTTGAAAAAATCACCCAAAAAAGGACCTCCCTTGTTGTGGCTCACCGATTTTCAACCATACAGAAGGCTGACAGGATATTAGTCCTGCATAAAGGAAAAATTCAAGAGTCAGGCACCCATGATGAACTCATGAAGGAAAAAGGTCTCTACTTTAAACTTTCCAACCTTCAGCATATCAAAGAACAAAGCGGATAAAGTTTTTGAAGACAACTCGAATTAACAATTATCTTCTTCAAGTTAAGCCTCATCTGGTACCGATGCAGTACAAACCCTGATGTTAATTTTTAACATCAGGGTTTGTACTAATGATTATGTTATTCACATAATGCGGTAAGCCCCGATGGCCACTTGAAAATCCCCCACCTGTGGCCGGGTCAAAATCCCCCA
>CAYLYF010000198.1:0-4186 GCA_964387595.1 uncultured Thermodesulfobacteriota bacterium
GGTGGGGGATTTTCAAGTGGCCACAGGTGGGGGATTTTGGGTGGCCATCGGGGATGGATACCTAACCACAAATTAACGGTAAAAGAGAAGGTACCGTCCAATCATTCCCCAGATGACATTATTGCTTAACCCGACAGGTAATATCCTGCTGAGAGACCGTTCAGAAGATTATTTCAGGGAAAGTATTAATGGCAGACACGGGATATCATCGTAATGAAAGCATAAAGAAATGTGAAGAAGAAGGACTTGATGCCTATATCCCGGACAGGAATTTCCGTAAGCGGGATGAACGGTTTTATATACAGCAGGAATATATGAAGAAGCAGAGAAATAAATTTCTACTGGAATATTTTAACTATGATGAATCAAACGATTAGTATGAATGCCCTAACGGAAAGCGGTTAAAATTAAATTGCTGCTGGGTTAAGGCCGCAAATATAGTATACCGGCGATATCGTGCAGATAATAATGATTGCTGCGGATGTCAGCTATGGAACAAATGTATTCGCAATAAGCGGAAAAACATAAAGGCTAAAACCTTAATGGTGCCTGTGGGTACGGTCGGTAAGAAATATTTACGGGAGATGTCTGTAAAAATAGATACAGAAAGAGGCCGGAGGTTTTATCCCCGACGCATGGCAATTGTAGAGCCGGTGTTTGCTAATATCCGTACACAGAAAAGATTAGACCGTTTCCGATTGCGAGACAAGATTAAGGTTAATATACAGGAGAAGCTGTACTGCCATGATCCATAATATAGAAAGAATAGTAAACTTTGGTCCTGGGTTTGCAGGAGGATGAGGTTAGATCCGGCCTCTTTTGAGGTAGGACAGAGACCGGAACATAAAACATAGCAGTAATCTCAAGCAGGAAGAATGTAAAATGGGAAAATAGAAAAATAAATCTGTGAATTATAATAAAAATAATGTAAACAAGAAGTAATTTCTCACGAAAAAAGGTTTTTCGACAGCCTCTCAGGTAACCTTAACAGAACCTATAGTCAACAGTTCGTGCCATTTAGTAAAATATGGACAGTGTTCAGTTTGCGCATAATAATATAGAATATTTTCATTATCAATTTTTAAAATTACTTCATCTTACATTGATTTAATGTCAGATGAAGTTTGCTCCCAATTGCATTAATATAATTTTTATCTTCTTGACACCTGCTGTTTCTCTTTTTATTATGTATGATGGCGTCGAACAAGAGTCTAATCAACTGCGTTGTAGTGTTTTTTTCACTGCTTGGAATACAACATGTAAGTCTTCACACAAAAGAAACACTGTGCCCCCGCATTATAATTGCGGGATTTCACAAGCTCAACTTGTCAAGCTATTGAAATTTTAACTTAGCCGTCAGAGACAACATCGATGACGTTTCCCAAAATCGTTATGTATAATCCTAGGAGCCTGTCCGAGAATAGAGATTTCAAAATTTTAACCACATTATATTGTGTTTGATTTAAAGTAAAAACACTACATGCTGTATACAAAAAATATTATTTTGCATTCTCGGACAGCCTCCTAGTAAAATTTTTGAAGGAAAAGCAGCATGAATAAAAAATATCTTCTTTTTGATATAGATGGAACACTGATAAATACCGGCGGCGCCGGCCTTAAATCAATGAGATCTGCTGTTAAAAATATCCTCGAAAGCATAGACCTTCTTAAGGATTATTCCTTTGCCGGAAGAACGGATTCCCAGATAATGAATGAGATGATCCGCAGATCAGACAAAGCTGAAATATTGTCAGAAGATCTTGAAAAGGTCTATATTGATAAGCTAAGCATTAACCTTAAAAATTCAGACAATTTTAAGACTTACCCTAACGTGAACAAGCTCCTTGAGACCTATCAAAAAAAAGACGGCTTTGAGCTTGCACTTCTGACCGGTAACTTCAGGGCCGGCGCAGTACTTAAACTTGAACATGCCGGACTGTGGAAATATTTTAAGTGGGGAGTCTTTGGCAACATATCAGAAGACCGGGTTCTACTGGCACAAAGTGCCCTGAAAATAATAGCTGAAAAAGAAAAGGATATCAGGACAAAAGACATCTTTATTATCGGAGACACCACAAATGATATCAGGTGCGGTAAAGCAATTGATGCAACAACCGTCGCCTTCACTGCCGGATTTGAGCCCGAAGAAAAACTCCGCGCCTGCAGCCCTGATTTCCTGGTATCTGATTTCAACCAGCTTTATGATATATTTGACAGTTAATGGCTAACAGCTATTAGAGCATTTCACGAAAAACTATAATCGCACGGAAGGTTAATTTTCAATACAAATACAATTTTCCCCATCATTTGACCTGCAGTGGCAGATGCTGCGCTCTTCACTCGCCCAATGAGCTGTAGCGGTCACCACGTTTAAAGGTGACTCAAACGATGCAAAAGAAAGGGCATAATCCTGCACCTTGGTTCCGACAAGTTGGACTGTCCTCGCTGCACAATTTTAAACGGCGGGTTAACAAACTCGACCCGGTAAACCGGGGCTCAAACATGTCAACCCTTGAATCTGTCCAAAATTGCTGCACTCGGCTACGGTACAATGGGTTTCAAAAACCATTAAAAAGCAAACGATTCAGCCGATTCTCGGATATTGAGTTGGTTATCATATCGTCAGTTAAGTGGATACAGAATTGTGTGAATTGCCCTAGTTAATAGTAATTATCCACGTCTAAAGACGTGGCCTTAGTCCGGTCCCCAAGGGCGACCATTGAAAAACGGGGCCCCATTTTGACCGTGGAGAAAGGTTAGGACTTTCACTCGAACCCTGGAATCCTTGCCCCCCTGCCGCGACGCAGCCTTGGGCGCAGGCGTGGTTGAATCCTTTTTAAACCGTGGTCACACGACTTAAAGCTGTAGTTTAAACTTATAAATCAACTCAACCGAAAAAAAACATATGCCCTACGTAAAAATAGAAACAAACTTAAAACCGGACAGTTTAAAAAAGCAGGAATTCTTAAAGGACAGCTCAGAATTTGTTGCGGCTCTTCTGAAAAAATCCGGGGCTCAGGTAATGGTATCCGTTTCCCATAACACACCGATCTTTTTTGGTAAAAGCAGCGAACCGGCAGCATACGTTGAGCTAAAAAGTATGGCCATTACTGAAGAGATGTGCGGCGTTCTTTCAGAAAAGATCTGCGGTTTTTTAAAAGACCGGCTCGATATCCCTCCGAGCCGTATATACATAGAATTCAGCACAATTAATGGAAAGATGTTCGGATGCAACAGCAAAACATTCTAAAACCTACGGAAGAACACTTTACCCTGAGCCTGCAAGACAGAACAATTAAGGGAACACTTCACCTTCCCGGCATAAAAAGACCTCCCTTTGTGATTACCTGTCACGGACTTTTTAGCTCCATGGAAAGCGATAAGTTCACTGCGATAGCAAAAACTTTCACAAACGCAGGCATGGCAGCGTTTCGCTTTGATTTCAGCGGCTGCGGAAAAAGCTCGGGTAAAATTGCTGACACAACTGTTTCCAAAAGAATTGAAGAACTTAAAAGTGTGGTATGTTTTGCAAAGACCCACCCCTCCCTAGGTAAAAAATTCGGGATCATCGGCAGTTCACTTGGGGGCTTTGTTTCTCTCTTTTTTGCTGCAGAACATCCGGTTGAGGCACTGTCTGTCTGGGCAACCCCATATGACCTCGCTGAGATCTGCAAAAACATACCGGGGGCAGAGCTTAAAAAGCTAAATCAAACTTTTTTTGATGATGCTGAAAAATACAGTCTTCCGTCAATACTTGCAAAAATAAATAACCTGCAGGTTATTCAGGGAAAAAAAGATCTGACCGTACCCTGGCAGCATGCTGAGAAAATATTTGGCGCTGTTAATGAGCCGAAAAAGCTTCTTTTTTTTGAAGAAGGGGATCATTCAATAAGTGAAAAGCATGACCGGGACAGCGCCATAGAAGAAAGCCTTGGCTGGATCTTAAAAAAGATTAATTAATAAACCCTTGATATTATCTGATCATTCGTCGATAAGTTATATCTTTAAAATATTAACAAGGAAGTGAGTAAAATCATGAAAATAGGTCCTGTAGACAATATAAGCGAGATTTTGTCAAAAAATATTCAGGCAATAGAAAAGACAGATGATAATTCTTTTAAAGATATCTAAAACCTAAACTGAGCGATTGTCACCCAGCCAAAAAAAATGCCGGGGATTTTCCAAA
>CAYLYF010000199.1:0-4059 GCA_964387595.1 uncultured Thermodesulfobacteriota bacterium
GTTATTTGAAAAGGGTTTTAAATGTATTGAAATAGAATTTCATGTTCTGCACTATAGACAAAAAATTCCCGTAACTTTAATTAGTTGCGGGTTTTTGTTTTTCGGGGTGTGTATAGGGTGCGGTTTTTAAGTAAAAATGTATGTGAGGTTGGAGGTAGGACAAATGTCCTTGACTTTACCCTGATCAACGAGTAAAATTTTAAAAAGTGAGATAAAAAAAATATTATATCTAAAAAGTTGAAAGAAAGGGTCTATGGAAAAAACACAAAAAAGTCGTCAACTTTTAAAAGTGGTGGTACAGCAGTTTGTAGTTTACCGCTGGAAATAAAATAAACCGGATTCTTTAAAGCCCTAGATAGCAATAATTTTTAGGATTTCTTTTAAGCCCGATTAGTCAATGACGACTAATTGGGCTTTTTTTATTTTAAACGATAACCAAAATAACAGAGAGGTATAGAAATGTATGCATCGGCAGAAATTACAAAAGCAGTTAGGTTAGATTCTCGCAGGAGCTATGAGCTTGCGAGGCTCTCAGGTGTGAATGTAACTGTGTTCTCACGCATAATAAATCAGATAGATCAAGTCAAGCCAGATGACCCTCGTGTGTTGAGAATTGGCAATGTTTTGGGCTTGTCTGATAAAGACTGCTTTCAAGGTTGAAAATGCAAAACTGGCTCAAAATCAAAGAGGCCTGTGATTATGTAGATATTTCGGAAAGAACTTTCCGAGACTGGATGAAAGACGGCCTGAGATTTTCTAGACTGAGAAGCGGTACAATTCTCATTAAAAAAGCATGGATCGATGAGTATCTAGAAAGCTTTGAGGCTACTGATAACAGGGTGAATGATCTTATTAGTAGTTTAAAATTATAAACAAGGTAAACCCATGAATGAAGATTCTGAAAAACTGTTTAAACTGCTTACGGAACAGAATGAATATTTGCTTGAGTTAACAGATCGGTTGATAGAGATATTTGCAAAATCTGAAATGAACTTCAAAGAGGGCCGGGAGCTCGTCGATGGTTGTGGTGGATTAACGCTGGAATTTCATTTCCGTAAAAAAATAGCAGACCTGAAAAAAAAAGAACATGACTTTGAAATAAAAAGGATTGAGCAAAAAACCGAAAAACTAATCAAGCTTAATAATGAAACGAGAATTAATGAACAATATTCTAAAGTCGGATAATTCAAACGGAATAACGGCTAGGGAACTTTCAAAAATTAAGTTTCCAGAACCACTCTGGGCAGTGCCGGGAATATTAACTGAGGGGTTAAGTATTTTGGGCGGTAAACCAAAGATGGGAAAAAGCATTTTATCATTAAACCTGGGTTTAGCTATCGCAAGCGGAGGGAAGGCTTTTGGCAATATCAAGGTAGATCAAGGAACGGTGCTTTATTATTCTTTAGAGGACAGTCCCAGACGATTACAGGAAAGAATTTCAAACATGCTTATTGATAATGAAGAACCTCCAGAAGATTTAATCCTGTTCACAGAACTGCCCAAAATGAACGACGGAGGCTTAGACGCTATAAAAAAGACGCTAACAAAAAAGGATAATGTCCGGCTTGTAATTATAGACACCTTCGCAAAGTTCAGGCCGCCAGTAAACGGAAACTCAAACCTTTACAATGTTGATTATGATCATGTCAGTAGGGTTAAAGATTTAGCAGATGAATTTCAAACAGCTTTCTTATTAGTACACCATTTACGGAAGTCAGAAGCCACTGATATCATGGACACCTTTAGCGGATCTTTAGGTCTAACGGGTGCGGCTGATAACTTATTAATACTCGATAAAAAAACAGGTCAGGCAGATGCGGCTTTACATGTTAATGGCAGAGATGTTGAACAAAACGAGTATGCATTAAAATTTGAACCAGACATTTTAAGCTGGCAAATGATGGGCAACCTAAATGAAGTCAGATCAACAGACCAGCAACAAAAACTTTTGGAAGCTATTAAGGAACTTAGCGAACCGGCAGGCCCAAAAGAATTAAGTGAAATAACCGGCCAAACAGAGGGTTACATCAAAAAAACATTACCTAAGTTTTTAAATGATGGGGTTGTTGAAAAATCAAGCCGTGGTCAATATTCATACAAAAGTACCCATGTACCCCCTGGGGACTATGGGGACTATGGGGACTATCAAAAAGACAAAGTACCCGAAGTACCCAAAGTACCCGGCCAGCCAGAGGGAACTCTTGAGGATTGCTTTGAGTGCAAAAAGAACTATGAATGTTCAACTTGTGAAATTGGTATGAAATTATTTAGCAAAAAAAAACAGGGCGAAGCCCTAAAGCAAGCAGCGCTTTAAAAGAATAGGTGACACTATGAAATACTTAGAAATAAAAAAGCTGGCAGTAAGAAGAGATCTTCTCTTTGTCAGCAATAGAAGTATAGATTCGACATTAAAGCATGAAAAGTATTGTTATTACAGGTGTTTAGCAATGTAAAATTTAAAAAAAACGTCTGGGGTGCAAAATCCGGTAAAAAAAGTTTTAAAAATAGAATTATAGGTAAACAAAAAAGCCATGAATGAAACAGATAAACAGATTTTAACAGTTGGTCAGCGGGCAGTTTTTACGGCCCTTTTACAAACGGCCTCAATAACCGAAGCCAGTAAAATGTCCGGGATTGGGCGCAAAACTATTTACAGATATTTAGGTCAACCAGAATTTCAGAGGGTTTTGAACAAGGCCAGATTTGAACAGCTTTCACTTGCAATCGGGGTTCTTCAAAAATCAGCTCTAAGAGCCAGCGAAGTGCTTTTGGAGATCTTAAATAATAAAGAGGCATCCGACAACGTCAGAATCAATTCAGCCCGTCTAATACTTGAAAACTCAATTAAAGGAACCGAGTTGATTGACCTGAGTATCCGTTTACAAATTTTGGAGGAGGCAGAAAATGATTAAAACCAGACTGAAACGACTTGAGGCAAAACATTCCGGGTTAAAATCTCCCGGTTTAGCTTTAATTCTGAACCGAGATAAAAGCTTCACAATAGATGGAAAACATTATTCTGCTGATACTCCCTGGCCAGCTGAAATAATTGGGATTTTTCCTGAAACGGCAAAATCAATTGAAGAGTGGGAACGGATCCAAAAGGGGGAAGCCTTTTTCCTTGATGGATCAGACTGGGATGAAGATTTTATAAATGAACGTTTGAAAATCCTTGAAGAGGGCAAGAGGTGAATAATTTAAGATCCCGATTAAAAAGGCTTATGAACAAAAAACACCTTGATAACAAGGATCAAAGAGAATTAGAACGCATAGGAAACGGAATAAAAGACTTTTTAGAAAAAAACAATACTTCATATGAAGAGGAGGATTTTAGTACCTGGACGGGCGCATGTGCTGCCTTTGGTAAGGCAATAGAGGTTAATACAAATAGCCATTATATAAAAAAGGATAGAACAAAAATTCCCGTCAGCGAAATACTAAAAGAACAACAAAACAATAACAATATGAGAAAAGAACAGAGCTAGGCACTGATAAAAATAATTTAATAAACTTACCATTTGAAGAGATTGGATTGTAAGGAATTTTTTGACCTGATATGACAAAAGATCAAGCTAAACTTAATACTTGAAATAAACTAAGGGGGTGCTATGGTTAAAGTGTTCACAAACTATCACCGGAAGGCCAACCGTAAAATGGCTATTTTTGTATCTAAAATAAATGCGAAAAGAGTCCCCTTGCCGTGAGGTCTGGGGCAAGCTGTGATAGGCTTGTGAACGCTCTTTTCGCTTTTTTTATGGAGGCTATATCATGAGCGTAATGGTAAGAGAAAAGGAAAAAGGCTCCGGTGTTTTTTGGATTTTTATTAACCATGAAGGGCAAAGAAAAAGTGTCAAAATCGGTGGTAAAAAAGCGGCGAAGCAGGCACAGCAGAAAATAGAACATGAAATAGCATTAGGAAAGTTAGATTTAGCAAAAAAACAGATGCCTACATTTAAGAAGTATTCAGACCTATGGCTAGAGTCTTATATTAAACCTCTGAGGAGACTTTCAACCTATAACCGATACAAGGACTTACTAGAAAAACACGTATGCCCTGAA
>CAYLYF010000200.1:0-4028 GCA_964387595.1 uncultured Thermodesulfobacteriota bacterium
AAAGGAGGCTATTTTACCGCCAGACCCCTCCTGTTTGCAAAACAGTTTCTGGATCCGGTTCTTCTTGAAAATGATCTTCTAGCAAGCCTGTTTCATCTTCATTCTCAGCCGCCTCTTTTCAATCTTTTTCTGGGGCTGGTTCTTAAAATATCTCCTTTCCCCGCCGTCACCTATGAACTTCTTTTTAAAACAGCCGGGCTTCTCATGCCGATCCTTCTTTTCAGCATACTGACCCTGCTGGGGATAAAGCGTTTAATTGCCTTTTTAGTTACACTTGTTTTCATGTTTAATCCTACCCTTTTTCTGTATGAAAACCTTCTTTACTATACTCACTTTGAAGCTTTCTTCATCCTGTTATCCATCTTTTTTCTGCTGAGGTGGAGCATAAAATCGAATACCCGCGACATCATCTTTTTCTTTTTATCGCTTTTGTGTCTCGGAATGATACGGTCCCTGTTTCATCCGTTTTTCTTCTTTTTTCTTGTAATACTTTTTGCCGTCTTTATTTATAAAAACAACAAAAAGCATTTGGCCAAAGTTTTTATATACTGCTCACTTTTTGTTCTTATTCCCTTTATTTTAATTTGTTCAAAAAACCTTGTCGTATATGATTTTTTCGGAACATCTTCGTGGACAGGAATGAGTCTGTGGATAAAAGCAAATACGTATGTTTCTGAACAGCTCGAAGAATTTGAGCAAGACGGACTCATCAGCCCCCTGGGTGTGAAGGCAGAGCTTGATGTCTTTAAATCAATCACCAACTATTTTGACGATGTGGAAATACGTGCCATGGAGTGCAGTCATCCCGCAGACTGTGAAGTATTAAAAAGTACCGGTAAAACAAATTACAATCACAAGGGTTTTGTTGTTCTTTCCAAACAGCTTTTAAAAGATTCTTTTTCATTGATACGCATGGACCCAAAAGCGTTTGGCTTTTATACCCTTGGTTCTTACAGCCTGTCCCTGTGGCATTCTTCTGATTCGGTCCACGGGCTTTTTGAAGATAACATGAATATCCTAAGCCGGCTGGAAGATTTTTATTGTTATTTAAATTTTGGGTTTTTAGGGGTTAAAAGCAGACATTCCGACCTGAGGCTTTGGATCAGAACCATTATTGTTTCTCTCTTTTTTCTTTTCTTTTATATCTCAACCCTTATAAACCTGTTTAAAAAAGAAGGGCCTATGCCTTTTGCTGTTAAGATCGTCTGTCTTTTCTGCCTTCTGATCCACAGCT
Source organism: uncultured Thermodesulfobacteriota bacterium (assembly GCA_964387595.1). Taxonomy (GTDB): domain Bacteria; phylum Desulfobacterota; class WTBG01; order CAIYCZ01; family CAIRTM01; genus JAHEEI01. Next base: position 1,235 of record CAYLYF010000200.1, read on the forward strand.
ACACTATTGCTGTTTCATCCTTTGTTGAATTTGGAGAAAACAACCGGTTCCGGTTTCCGGTGGACGCGGCTTTTCTGATTTTAATAATGGGAAACATCAGCTGTTTTTTCAAGAAACCTCAGAAGAAATCTAATCCAGATTACTTATGATTATGGTAACAGTTTAAGAAGTAAAATATTTGAAGGTCTTATCGGTAACATCTAAAACGTTAAAGATATCTGATGTTATCTCGACTCTGGGGAACCTTGTAATTCTTTGCCTGAATCAACAATCCCGTCTCTGCATATTGCACAATTAAGTATCTTATCATTAAATTTAGATCGCATTGAAAATTCTTGTTTTTTACGTTATGTATGTAATTTTGTATCTACAACATCGAGGGAACTTCAATACATTGATGTTTTTCGCTTATTTAAAATAAGCGGATTAGTAATTTTTATGTTAATATTTCTTATTAATGTTGATTTATAGTAATGTTTTTTATAATACATCTATTCTATCCGGCTTCCGTAGAAAATATTTAAAATTAATATACAGTTTGGTTTTAATCCAGAAAATTGAAAAATCATAAGATGAAGAAAATTAATCAGTTCCTCACTAAACACAATCCTGATGCGATCGAAACGATCGGAAAAAAAGCCCTGTTTATTTTGAAGGATGACGGCATTGTAACAGCTGTTAACAAGCAGTTGAGCGGTCTGCTGGGATACAGTAAGTCAGAAATTGAAGGCAAATCAATAGAAATCCTCAAAATCAGCCTTATCAATGAGGAAGAGCAACTAAAGGAAAAAGCTTTTTGTTTTCAGATTTCACATTTAGAAAAATCAGGCCGCAGTTCGCTGGTACTCAAGGTAAAGCATAAAAATGGTCATACCTTGCCCGTTAAGCTGCAGCCCTTAGCTACAAACGAACCGGGAGCTGTGCCGCATGAAGTTCTTGTTGGAGTTGAGGTTACGGCAGGTGCCTTGCCTGAACCTATTTACGAGAAGAGGCTTTTCGTCACATCTAAAGCCCTACCAATTGAGGAGATTTTTCATAACATCCTTCAGTACTCCAGTGACGCTATTCTTATATTTGATTTAAACAGGAGAGTCATAATCGCTAGTGCTGTGGTAATGCAAATGCTAGGTTACGATAAGGTGGATGACATCAGAGGAAAGTACACTTATGACCTTGCACCGTATTCAGGGACTTATTTATGCACGACAGGAGAAACCATTACGCTCGACAGCGAGTACAAGGAGAAGCAGCTTCAATTCATCAATAAGCTCTACGATAAAGGTACCATCCATTTCGAATCGTACTTATCTAATAAAGACGGGCTGATCGTTCCCGTTGAACAAATGTTATCACTGCTTTACAACAGTGAGGGCGTTTTGTATGGGGCCATTGGAATCTTCAGAGATATAACCACGCGGCGGATCGTTGAAAGGAAACTGCGCGGCACGAACGAAGAACTGGAACGCAAGGTGCTCGATCGCACAAGTGGTTTGGAGGAAGCAAACGCGGCGCTTAAAGTGCTTTTGAAAATGAGGGAAGATGACCGAAGTGAGGTTGAAGAAAAAATAGTTTTTAACATTGAAAAGCTAATCCAGCCGAATCTAGAATTTATTAAAAAGGCATGCGGCCATGACGAACGGCTGAAGATCCGCATGGAGATTCTTGAAAATAACCTGCAAGAAATCATTTCCCCGTTCGTGCACCAGCTTTCTATGAAATATGCCCATTTAACGCCGAATGAAATACGTGTTGCCGATATGGTGCGGCAGGGAAGAAGCACCAAGGAAATCGCTGAAACACTGCTACTTTCCACCACTACCATTGCAACCCACCGCAGAAATATCAGGAAGAAGCTTGGGATTAGAAATGAAAAAGCAAACCTCCGCTCACTTCTCACAACCATCCAAAAGTAAGTATATTTAGTAGTCAAAAAGTACTCAATTAATCCTTCTTGTATACCACCCCAAAATAATTTATAAAGATAAATTCAGTTCCTATGATTATGGTAACTGTTTAAGAAGTAAAATATTTGAAGGTCTTATCGCATAATATGGACTTTTGAGGTGTGCTGAATTGTTAATATTATCTGAAAATAATATTGAATTAATTAGTTATTCTCCTAAACCTTTAAATATTGCAGGTTATGAAATCCTTAATCGAGAAGTTGTCTGATTTAGAAATTATTAAAGTCACTGTTGATGGCACACTACTTCCTCATGAGAGAAAAAAACTCCATTCGAAAGCTATATCTGATCTTAATATGAATGGCTACAACAGGCTCTTATTTGACGTTCGAAAATCAATTGTGCATCCTAACTATACGGCTGATGATTCTATTGACATGGCTAATTATATGAAAACTTTTGAACTTCCCAAAAATACAAAACTTGCTTTCATAAACATAGGCACCGAAACGCCTCACAAAACTTTTATTATCTTTGCAAGTATTATTGGTGATATGGATATAAAACATTTCATCAATTATGATGAAGCTATAAACTGGCTATGTCAGTAGTGACTCTCAGAAAGTGCTTTGCGGCATAAAAACCAGAGCAGTTTCACACTTATAAATCTCTGTTTCCTGTCCTAATAACCCAGACAACCTCTTAACAAGGAAAAACTAAGTGAAAATAAAGAACAAATTATTTCTAGGATTTGCAACCATCATTTTATTCATAGGGGCCTTTGGGTTTTACGTTAGCCTCCAAATTAATAATATTTCTAGGCTTTCCAGAGAAATTTCGAAATGACAACCAAAAATTGACCCACGGTGATAACCGAATTTTGACCCACC
>CAYLYF010000201.1:0-4008 GCA_964387595.1 uncultured Thermodesulfobacteriota bacterium
TGAGAAAATCCAACCTTTTATTGAGAAGTTCTAAAAAGGTTATGTCTGTTTGAATCTCCGTCTCTGTCTTTGGGTTGTTTATCTCCTCCTTTCTTATTGCTTCGGCCTTTTTGGCCAGGGTTTTTGTTTTGAATCCGTCCTGTGTGTGTCTGATTTTTTTCAGGACAAAGTCGTACCTCCACCGGTCTTTGTGCTTCACAAAAAATACGCTCATAAAGTTCTTCCTTTCTTGGAAAAAAGAGAGAACCCCCGAGCTTTCTGCCACCCAGCACCTGCCAATTTTTATATACCCAACTGGCACTTTTCTTCAGTAACCGGGCAACCTCCTCGGGGGTCATTATCTCATATCCGTTTTGGCTGTCAATATTTGGATTGTTTGTCATCTCATTCAACTCTTGCCGCCTTCTAAACCATTGACTTTTTCTGCTTTCCGTTCTTATCTTTACTTTCACGTAAAACATTTATTGTCTGTATATCCTGATATATTGAAAACCTTATATCGTAAGTGTGCTTATTCCAAAACGGCAGAGCAAGGGGACAAAGTGTTTATTGATTTATTGGAGAATATGTAATGCCTAAAGAAAAAGTGAGTACTAAATCAATGGTGGGATTTAACTGTTTCTGGCTGTGGGAATATACACGGAGAAATCAAGATTTTATTGAAATGCATAAAAAATATGGCGAGTATTTAAATAGTGAAGCCGGAAAAGATGAGTTGTATAAATTTTTTTGGGATGCAGGTTATGAGGAATCAAATAAAATAGAGGAATTTATCAACAGAAAAAAAATATTTTCATTGTCACCTGATCAGGGATATACCGCTGAAGAGATCTTGAAATGTGTAAAAGATGGAACTACCGAGAAGTTGGCGGAAGAGTCGTTAACTTACACAAATCTTGATGATCTTTTAAATTATTTACAGGGGCAAGGAGGACAGTTAATTGCTCCTCTGGATGTTATTAACAATGAAGATATAAATGGTCATGTAGATCAAGTACCAGAACCGGAATTTAGGGTTGAGGTAAATAATTTTTCAGTAAATGTAAAATCACAATTGTATAAAGAAATTAATTTTCAATATTATTTTCACAAATATAAAGGACAAGAAAATAAGTCCGGCATAGTAGAAGATGCATTGCTAGAGCTTATAAAGATATATTTTACTAAACATGGACTTGGATTTAAAAAAAGGCTTTATGAAGAAAGAGCTACCGGATTGTGGTTGTATGAATATTGTTCTAAGGAAAACCTTGAGATTGACAAAAAGGGTACAATAAATCAAGTATCTAAAGCATATGATGAATATTTTAGCTTAGGAAAAGGTGTTAAGAATAAAGTTCATTCAGATAATCTCCATGATGCGGAAGAATGTATTAAACAAATGGGAGCGCCAAAAGTTGATGAAGCTCCTAAGCCTAAAAAACCAAAAAAAAATAAAAAGAATAAAAAGCCTAAAGCACCTAAAACAGAAGCAGGTAAATCTGATGGCTATGATCCGAAAGAATTTGTTGATTTTTTTAGGTTTTGGCTTTGGCAGTATATAAGTCGTAATAAGGAATATATAAAAGATTATGTGGAGTATTCGAGGGTACAGGATCAATGTTTTGAGAAATATAAAGCGTATCAAGAACAATATATGGCAAATATGATACAAAGTGTTTCAGATGATCATCCCAAAAAATTCAACGATGCTTATGATCTTAAGGGTCCACCTCTCCTGATTGAGTATCCTTCCCAAGTATTAAGAGAAGGAATGGAAAAGAGGTATGAACGTGCATTTGATGAATTTTATAAAAAATATAATATGATCCCGGTTGATCCTGAAGAAGATTATATGTCGGAATTTACCATGGTTGAGAATCTTGTTAATAATAATAAAAAAAAGATGAGGGTAAAAGCCCTGGATATTGAAACAGTTTTTGATCGGATTGATGTTGAAAATAGTATAAAGATTTTACCTGGATCATATATAAATCAAGAGGTTCCCTTTATTATTGATTTTAACAAGCCTTTGGCGTTAGTGCAGGAAGAAGCCTTTTTTAAATTTCTTGTTCGAAAAAACAAACTACAACAACTCAATAAGTTTAAAGAAACACGGGAAAAGCCCAATATCGATTCATTAAGTGACGATGCAACAGATGCCTTGTATAACTTAATTAAATGGCATATTGATCATGGAGGTTTAAGAGAATTTACGTTGCAACATGCTCCAAGAGTTATTGGCCTTTGGTTGTGGGATGATGTTTGTGAAAATGGACATGATGTATATCGTGCAATAGAAGAATTTCAAGAAAGCTACGACCACGATAAAATAGAAAAAATGGGATATGAAACAGATGATGATGAAACTGGAGATGTGGCCAGTTTGACACTGTCCGATTCATTTATAGAAAGATATAGAAGAACAGTAAAATGTATTAATGAAATGAAGGTCCTTAAGATCAAATCATAAATAATTTCTCTCCAATATAACTTCCGTATTTCTGCACCACCCTCTTTTAGTAGCCTTAAACTCCCTAATTAACATCATATTTTAATAAACACTTTGTCCCCTTGCTCTGCCGTTTGGCGGAAAAATCCACACTCCGATAGGTTTAACTTTATCAACAACATTTAAATGCACAGTGCATGTTGTTGAAAAAATTTTATCAATAAACAAACGAGAAGGGAGGTGAGGTATGTATGAAAAAAACAAAGCACGATGTTCTGGCCGACATCAAACATCAACCGGGTGGTTCCGGTTGATTATTTAACCGATAACCTGAATCCAGTAATTTTAACAATAACGAATAATAAATCTAACAGAAAAAAGGAAATGAAATATGACAAGAAAAGTAAAATCAGAAAAAGCCAGAAGCAGTAAAGACGCCCTCTCCGGGATGAACGTGGATGGAACTGCCCATGTGGACATCTCCACGATGAGCAACATGGACTATCCAGCAGAAATAATGGAGGTGGCAAAAGAGGTCATTAACCTTGGTAAAATAGAAAAGCTGCACAAGAGTAAGAAAGATGCAGCATGTAGAAAGGAAGGTGTCAGGCAAGTTGAAGAACTCTTAAAGAATATAGACCGGCTCTCAGCGCATCATGACAGGGATGTTGTGCATCTACTCATGTTGGCAGGTGATGTGCTGAACAAACTAAAGGAGCTACTACCGGCAAAGGACTTCTCTGAATTCAAGGAGAAGAATTTTGGGATCAATCGAAAACGCAGGCTGGAGCTGGCGTGTCAACTGGCGGAACACCGTGATGATATCAAGGATATCACGAGTTGCGGAGAGTACCGTTGCCTTGAGTTTATCCGGTATGTAAAAGTGACTCGAAAATCCTATAAGTTTCTGGCGAAGAAGTATAAATTCCCAGATACCACTAAGGACCCGCATGGTACTAAGCTCAAAAAACTGATTGATGCTTTGATTAATGAGCATCGGTTAACAACCGCTGGTGTGGATGTGGATTTGAAGGAGGCAAAGGCAATTGCCGAATTTAATACCCGGTCGATTACAGTAACACAGGCGAAGGGGTTAAAAGAGAAGCTTGACGATCACAGCTCGAAGGTGGATGAACAGAAGGAACTCCTCGATGAGATGATTGAGGATAAAAAGCTGGACGTTAAAAAGAAGGCGCCGCAGTCTCCGCCTTCCAAAACAGGTGTTGATGAGTTTAAGTCAACACTGGATTCTATAACACGATCTAGGACCTTCACAAACAGCAGGTCGTGGGTGAAGTCTCAGAAGGGCATATCGGATACAACTGCCTTTCAGAAGAAACTTAAGGAGTTCTTGGCTCTGGCGGAAGAACTGAAGAACAGTATCCAGTAATTTTCATCCCCTTACAAAGCGGTCTCCTCTACTGAGGGGGCCGCTTTTTTTATGCCCCAGCGAAACATGTTTCGCTCCTCCCAAAACACCCACAACATCCCAAAACAGTTCAACGGACTATTTATTAGTTGTGAAAAACGTGCTTTAAACGGACATAATCATCTATTAAAGCCCGCTAATAGCATAT
>CAYLYF010000202.1:0-3867 GCA_964387595.1 uncultured Thermodesulfobacteriota bacterium
GGAGTTGAAAGGATCGCCGCCTAAACCTCTAAACACAACATTTGACAATAACTCCTGGAATGACACACAGACCTTTATTACAAATTTAAACAACCAGACAGGTCAGAGCTACAGGCTATGTACAGAAGCTGAATGGGAATATGCGGCAAGGGCGGGAACAGAAACAAAGTGGTATTGCGGAGATGAAGAAAGTTGCCTTGATAAGATAGCTTGGTATTATGACAATTCAGGCGATAAAACCCATCCTGTAGGGACAAAATCTCCCAATGCTTGGGGCCTGTATGATATGAGTGGTAATGTGTGGGAGTGGGTGAACGACTGGTTTTCAAACAGTTATTATAGTATGGAGCCGTCAACAGACCCTACCGGCCCTGTTAGCGGCTCTAACCGCGTGGTTCGCGGGGGCAGCGAGTACAGCTCCGCCAGGAACTGCCGGTCGGCCCTTCGAGACTACGACTACCCGTCGGACGGCTGGAACGACCTGGGGTTCCGGCTTTGCAGGTAGGTCATCAGGTCAGGAGCGGAGGCTAAATTGAGCCTGGAGGTGCGAGGGACGAGCAAACGACAGGTCGAAAAGGAGCCGTAGCGTCCGCGATAAATTTGCTTAAAAAAAAGATAATGTATCTGAATATAATAGAAAATAAGCTTGTAATGTTTACTGTCTGAATTGATGTCAGGTGAGGCCTGCGCTATGCCCATCCCTAATTCTCCCGTCGAATACTTGACAGCATTGCATCAAGCATTTTTTCAGCCTCACTGTTTTTCTCCAAAAGATCAGCGCCAAGTCCCTGCATAACATCAGTCAATTGCGGTCCATAACAGATTTTAAGTTTTTCTTTCAGCTCAGGCCTTTGTTTAAATATCCAGAGAACAAGAGCCGGCAATATAACAGCGATCTGCTGATTATTGATTTTATCCGTTCGAAAAAAAGCATCTATGATCTCTGTCTGTTTTTCATTAAAAGCACTCATTTATAAACCCCTGTATATTTTAAATAGTAAAAACTTACAAAGATATATTATAGATATCCGGACAAAAAAAATCAATCCATAATACTTTTCTTTTAGTTTACAGAAAATCACAAAAGATTTGGCAATAGACAGGAATGAACAGCTTACCGGGAAGGGGCCAGATTATAATCATCAGAACATTGCCTTAAAATAATATTAATATTGCTTTGCGGCAATCTTCGATTTAACATTGATTTATAATTACTTTTATTTTGGTTAACGATCTTCTTCAGATAAACAACATTTTTATTCATGTCTTCACGATAAACATCTTTATCAATCCCCCATCTTTTCTGATAATGACGGTTAGCCAAAAAACAGAGATAATTGCGGCCTGTATTCAGCGATCCCGTCACCTGTTGCCCCGGGCACATATATCAAATAGATCTGCCCGCCGGTAAACATCGTAATAAGCGTCTAGCAGAATACCGATTCCCAGCAATAACAGCGTGATTAAAAATCGCATAGACGATATCCTTATGAAGGGCTCAAAACAGGGATACCAGAAGTCAGCTGATTCCAGGAGTCTGACTTTAGCTGTTGGCCATTAGCTATTAACAAATAGCTATTCGCTGACATTTAGTCTCTGCTAAAAAGCTTCACAAGGTCCTTTTTCCTTTGAACAATAGGAATATCATAGGGACATTTTGCTTCACACTCACCGCACTCTTCACAGGCTTCCCACCAGATCATTAAATTCTCACCCAGTTTCTTCTTTATATCAGGGAGTTCCTCATAGCTGAAACCTTTCATCTGCTGCCACATGACATTTATCATAACAGGGATAAGGATATCATTTTTACAGGGCAGACAGTAGCTGCATCGCCGGCAGAAATCCTTGCCGTAATGCGCCACTTCATCTTCAAAATCCTTAAGTTCCTGCGAAGTGAGGGGATCCGTATTTTCAGCCCACGCCATATTTCCATGGAGCTCGTCAAGAGATGAAACACCGTTTAAAATAACATCAACCGGATAATTATTGAAAAACCGGAAACACTTTTCAATGTTTCTAAAAACACCGCCGGCCAGCGGCTTCATAATGAGCGTTCCGATATCCATTTCTCTGGATAAAGCAATAAGTTCTTTCTCCGGCTCGCGCTCGATCATGTTAAAGGGGACCATAACCGTATCGAACTCTCCGGTTTTCATCATGTCAACCAGAAGATCAACATGATGGCCGGTCACGCCGATAAAATCGATCATGCCCTGTTCTTTTGCCTTCTTAAACGCTTCAAGCGCCCCGCCCTTGCCCAGGACCTGTTCTTTCTCTTCAGGATAGATCTCATGTATCTGGTAAATATCAATCTTGTCTGTCTGAAGCTCTTTAAGGGTATCCTCCAGATCTTCCATCACACCGTCATAATCCCGGGTATGTGTTTTGGTGGCAATCACACATTCTTCTCTTCTGTTTTTTATGGCCTCTCCGATATTTGTTTCGGAATCCATATAAACCCGTGAGGTATCAATAAGGTTTACCCCTGCATTAAGCGCTTCATGGATGACCCGGTTAATCGTCTCCTCATCTTTTCCGCCCATTCCAACAGAAAGAGGAATGCCGCCAAGAGCCCACCGTGAAATTTCAAGGTTCGTCCTTCCAAGCCTTACCTTTCTCATCGCATTCCTCCATAATTGTTTAAACAATTGTTTGTTGTCCGTTGTCCATGGTCAGTTGTAAAGACAATAAACCACTGACCACGAACCATTAACAACTGATATCTTTATTTAGCTTCAGGAAGTTCCATATCTACAAACCAGAAACCATCAAGCCAGTATCTTTTAAAAGAATCTTTAAACATTTTTTTACCCAAAGAAACCGCAAAGTCATTTACATAGATCGCGGTAACAAACTTTTTCATCTTTTCTTCATGGCCTTCGGCATAACCGTCAACAGGTTCACAGGCATTCACATTTTTTACATATATTGGAAGAATAGTCTTAAACGCTTTTTCAACAGTGAGATAATAATCTTTTCTTGCGACTTCATCTTCTGGCTCGATCAGCTCCATACGATATTCAGTTTTATAGGGATCAAGATACTTGGTGATTTTCCCTCTTCCCTCTTCTACTGTACGCTGGTATTTTGAAACACTTTCAAAAACATTTTTTATTATTTCAAAATCACTGCCGAAAAATTTCTCAAGAGAGATATTCTCTTTATCCACATTAAAGTAATCAATTGAACAAAGCCCGGGTGTTCCGGGTGACGGTTTCATGAAATCCATATGAAAAGCGGGTGCCTGAAGCTTATAATCCGGACGCATATTAAGAACAAAGTCACGAAAATATCCGGACTTTGGCGGAGCCTCAAACTGGCTTATGGTTGCCGTTGCGATCTTATCGCTGCTAAACGCCCTTAAAGGAATCCCAACCGAAGAAGTTCCAAACATTTTGTTGAATGGGAAAGAAAGATCAAGCACAAAAGTCTCGAATTCTTTTGAGATCTCTCTCTCAGCTACGCCTGCATTCTGCAAAACTTCAGGCACAAAAGTTCTAAGACCCGTAAAAACATCATAATCTGAATATGTCGGGGGTTTAAAAGTCACAATAAAAATCACCGCTGCTATAATTAATAAAAGAACTGCCGCGCCTGCAAGTTTAAAAAATGTTTTCATACTGTTATCCTGCCTTTCACATTTAGATATTATATTATGAGTACCTGCTTATCAAGCTATTCATGTTCTAAGCTGAAAGATTATATGTTATTAATATTTAAGATGTCAAGAAAATGAGATTTTCCAAACGCGAAACTCATAAATACTTAGTGCAGGCTAACTTATCTATAAAATCCTTATATATCTCTAATCAGTAGTGTCCCAACGTTTTTCTAAAAAATGGTAAAAACAAATTAGTTATCAAT
>CAYLYF010000203.1:0-3862 GCA_964387595.1 uncultured Thermodesulfobacteriota bacterium
AAAACCCCCGGCATTTTTTTTGGCTGGGTGACAATCGCTCAGTTTAGGTAATATTTAATTGCAGATTATTTGTGATCACAGGAATAGAAGGATTTCTGGGAACTATTATTGGGAAATGATTGGGTTGTTAGGCTGAGTCAATATTACTTCAGAGACCTTTAAAGTTTCAGCACACATCAAAAGTCAAGGTTTGCGATAGGACCTTGAAATAATTATCTTTTTAAACTGCTACCATAACATAAGTAATATTGAATATATTTATTCGGAATACCAGTCAATTGAATGCCGGTTGATATAGAATTCTGTTTCGAAGGGGTGAAACATCCTTCATATACCAACCGACAATTAAGTTTAAAATTATCTTTGTTTATATCAAAAATGTTTCGGATTAACAGAACAAACATTGAACAGATTTTTATGAAATGCCAATCAAAGAACCGGCAATGTTGACTCAGAAGAGAGTCTGGGGTACTCATGATTATGTTAATTATATTTAACCTATTTCTTTCCTAAATGAGTCAAGAGCGGATTTGACTCCTTTCCTATTGTTCATTTACACAATATAGTATTTAGGTTCCACTCTGTTTGGCAATTCCTGAGGAACTAAGTACAATCTTATGTCCGAGGATTGATTCAGGAATACCAGCTACAAAAAGAATTAACTCCCAGTTATCAATAACAGCTACCTCTGCAGAATCAGGGGTTGCGGTATAATCGATAGTGCTGCCGATAAAACCCTGCTCTGCAGCTGTCGGTTTGAGAGTACCACCATTTTTATTAACTGTTAATCTAAGAGCTTCCCAGTTACCATCAGGTATTAAAGCTTCAGTCGGGAAACTATTTCCAATAGAATCAGCAGCGTAACCTGAAATTGCCCCTCTAATTGAAGATGCTGTTTCAAGAGCTGTTGATACTTTTGCTTTATTCCTGTAAGAAATAAAGTTAGGCACTGCAATCGCTGCGAGAATACCGATGATTGCAACAACAATCATCAACTCGATAAGGGTAAAACCTTTTTGGTTTTTCTTAATTGTTATAATTGTTTTTTCCCCATTTTTTTGAGTTAACATGAGTAAATACATTTTCATACTTTTGGATCCGCTCTTTAGAGCTTAGTTTAGGCAAAACATAAAATACAGTGGAAATATTAACGAAAATTACAAAACATAACTTCTGGTAAGTTTATTATATTCGTACATTCAAAAGTCAACATAAGCGATAAGATCTTCAAATATTTTACTTCTTAATTGTTACCATAATCATAAGTAATTTTGAATTTATTTATTCAGAGGGGATTTTAAAAATAAACCAGTTAATCAGAAGTAACTTCGAATCAATTTCAGAGAGTTCCAAGTCAAGGCAATGGCACGTTATGTTGATTCTGCAATCTGTTAAAGGTACTCATGGTTTATGTAACTCTTCATATTCTTCAGGATAATACTTTTTCAAACATTCATCGCAAATCCCGTGGCTGAACTGGGCATCAGAATGTTCTGTAATGAACTTTTCAAGTTTATTCCAAGCCCCCTTATCATCTCTTATTCCTTTGCAATGCATACAGATAGGGATGATACCCTCTAAAGTTTTAACTTCTTCAAGGGATTTCTGGAGCTCTGCAAAAAGCTTTTCACGTTCTTCTTCACTTGTCTTACGATCAGTAATATCTTGGATGTTAGAGAAAGCCGCAATGATTTCTCTTTGCTCATTATAGACTAAAACATTATTTTCTTCTGTGAAAATTAACTTTCCATCTTTTCGCAGGGCATAGCCCTCATATTTTTTAACTTTGCCCTGTTTCAATAAATTTTCAACCATTTTCCGTGAAGAATTTAAAAAGTCCTCCCCTATCTGTATTTTTTTTCCAGTACTTGACTCATATAAGCCTGCTTCTCTTGGACTCAGTTCAATAGTATGTTTCCCGACAAGCTCTCCTTTTTCATAACCAAGCATATTTAAATAAGCATCATTAGTCCTAGAAATATTTCCTTTGGAGTCGGTTACAACAATGCCAGAAAGAGAAGTTTCAATTATGTTTTTCAAATAATTCGATGTTTTTTTCCTTTCATCGACTTCTTTAATTAATCGCTCTTCACTTTGCCTTAATTTTTCTTCCGCCTGCTTGCGGTCGGTGATGTCTGTTCCAACATTTAATATCTCAATGATATCACCATTCTGGTCCTGGATTGCTCTATTTGTCCAGTTGACCCAAACCCTTTTCCCCTTCTTGCAGATGTTTTCATTTTCATTTTGTTCGTATTTGGCAGGATCTTCTAAAATATCAGCAACCATTTGTTTTAAATCACGGCCGGTGCTTTCTTTCTCGGGTACTATAGAGCCAATTATGTTTTTGCCGATAATTTCGGACGCATCAAATCCGAAAAACTTTTGGGCAAATTCATTAAAAAAGGTTATGGTGCCATCGGGTATCCAACGTAAAATGATGCTGTTTGCATTTTCCACGAGTTCCCTGTACTTTTGCAGCGTTTCCTTTGCCTGATGTTTTTCAGTGATGTCGCACTGGGTACCAACGTAGCCATCGATCTCGCCACTTTCGTTCCGCATTGGCGATACCTTGTACGCGCAGATGAATGTAGTCCCATCCTTACGTTTGTTGAGCCCTTCTCCTGTGTATGATTCGCCCGAGGAAACGACGCGATAGAGCTCTTCCTGAATCTGCTTGGACGTGGGTTCCGCGTTGAGAATATCGGGCGTCCGGCCAATCAGCTCCTCGTCGGCATAGCCGAACAGAGACTGCGCTGCCGAGTTGACGTACGTGATTCTGAAGTCCGTATCGGTGACCACGATGGAGTCCGTCACCTGCTCTGCAATTGTACTAAGAAACCTGAGTCGCTTCTCTGCCTCTTTTTGCTTGGTGATATCCCGTCCAACTCCAACAGTCTCTAGCATGTTCCCTTCGTTATCAAAAGATGCTTTTAGCGACCACCCGAACCAACGCCAACCATCAACGGTTTTATCACGTTCTTCGTGGTAGGTAGAATAGGGCGGATTTTTGAGGGTCGCAATCGAAGCTCTAACGACCTCAACATCATCACCGTGAATTAAAGGGAAAAAATTTTTACCAAGAATGTCTTTTTCCTTTATCCCAAAAATATTACAGAAATTTGGACTGACATACTGAAGGCACAGGTTCCGATCAAAAGTAACTATCGAATCATTTTGATTTTCTACCAAAAGTCGATAGCGCTTTTCTTTCAGCCCCAACTCAATGAGCAGAATTGCATGATTGGCAAGATAGGACATGTGAATGTCAAGCTTATCACGGGTAATGACCGGAACATCCTGAAGAGCATTTAAATACTTTTTTTCATCATATCCAAACATCCTCGCCTGACTGCGAAAAAAATCGACATCCGGATCCTCGAAAAAAAACTGCCCAGTAAAAAGTGTTGCGATATGCTCGCCTTCGATATAAATCGGCATGGCCACATCTATAAGGCCATTGAGACATTTATAACTTTTGTATTTTTCGTTTTTCCCCAGAGGTTTGGCAAGAGCGATATCACTTTCCCTGCAACGTGCGGCACTTTCAGGATGTTTGCGATGAAACTCCGTGCAAATTTTATTCCATCCTGAGGAAACCAGTACGGTTCCATCAGGGTCGAGGATGGCTGTCAGGATCCCGAAGCTTTTATAAATAGAGTCGTGAAGTTCCTGTATTTTCGAAACATCAACAATTTCTGAAAAAGAAATAGTCATGACAAATTCTTTCTAAGCGTTAAAGGAATAGGTAATAGTAGTTATGTGAAATGTCAGTATTTCAAACCTGGCCTTAAAACTTCAAGCCGTTTTCTTATCCAGCACCTTTCGGACGGCAAAAGCTATCTCCCGTTTGTTGATTGGT
>CAYLYF010000204.1:0-3823 GCA_964387595.1 uncultured Thermodesulfobacteriota bacterium
GTAAAACTCAAGATACTCTCCAGTCTTAATCTTATCCCACCACTCTTTATTATCAAGATACCATTTTACCGTCTCATTCATCCCGGTTTCAAAGTCATATTCCTGGGTCCAGCCAAGCTCCTTTTTAATCTTGGTATCATCAATAGCATATCGTCTATCATGCCCGGGTCTGTCTTTGACATATTTAATAAGAGACGCAGGCTTATTCATCGCTTTTAAAATGGTTTTAGTGATCTCAGTATTGTCCTTTTCTTCATTACCGCCGATATTATACACCTGACCGGGAATTCCTTTATGCAGAACCAGATCGATCGCACAGCAGTGATCCGTAACAAATATCCAGTCTCTAATGTTCATCCCGTCACCGTAGAGCGGAAGCTCATTATCCCCATATGCATTTGTGATAAAAAGAGGAATCAGCTTCTCCGGAAACTGATAAGGCCCGTAGTTGTTTGAACACCGGGTAATCAGAGTATTCATTCCGTAGGTCTCATAGTAGGCCCTCACAAAAAGATCAGCACTGGTCTTACTGGCTGAATAAGGACTGTTGGGTGCAAGCGGTGTGATTTCTGAAAATTTTCCGGTTGGGCCGAGTGATCCGTAGACTTCATCTGTTGATATCTGCACATACCGGTTGATCTTATATTTCAAACAGGCATCCAAAAGTATCGTCGTTCCGACCACATTCGTGTCAACAAAGATCCTGGAGTCGTCAATACTTCTATCCACATGGGACTCAGCAGCAAAATTAATAACAGCATCCACACCATCGGTCAAGATGCTTTCCACCACAGCCTTATCCGAAATATCTCCCCGGACGAACCTGTACCGGCTACCGTCACCGGCGATGTCAGCAATATCCTTTAGATTGTCAAGGTTACCCGCATACGTGAGTTTATCAAGATTAATGATCTGATACTCCGGATATGTATTAAATATATGCCTGACAAAATTTGAACCAATAAAACCTGCTCCGCCGGTAATAAGAAGTTTCATCATGATCCCTTTTCTAACATATGATTATTTAGTATTTAAATGCTGTCCAATAACACTCCAGATCCCGCTTTTGCCCTCTCCGGTTGTCGCAGAAAAAGGAAGTACCTTATCAACTTCAAGAAATTTCTGCCAGGCACTGTAAGATTTCATTCTTTTACCTTTTTTCAGCTTATCGATCTTTGTAATAACAACGACGTATGGGATACCGTTTAATTTAAGCCAGTCAGCAAACTGTGCTTCTTCGTCTCTGGGATCCCGTCTGGAATCTATTATCAGAATAACCAGCTTTAAATTATCTCTTTTTTCAAGATAGCCTTCAATCAGGTGCTGCCAGTCTTTCTTAACAGAATCAGGCACCCTGGCATAACCATATCCCGGCAGATCAACAAAATAAATGGAATTGTTAACATCAATAAAATTGATCGACTGGGTTCTTCCCGGCGTCGAACTTGTTTTGGCAATTCCTTTCCTGTTTATCAGCGTGTTTATCAGAGATGACTTCCCCACATTCGATCTGCCTGAAAAAGCGATCTCAGGCATCTGCCCCTCCGGAAGCCCGGATTTCTTAAAAACACTCTTAATAAATTTTGCATCTATTACTTTCATGACCCGACAGAGACCTCTTTATCAACTTTTCCGCTAAACCGTTTCATTAAATCAGCAGTTACAGCACCCGGGCATTTATCCCCTATCCGATGTCCATCTATTTCTCTAAGGGGCATGATCTCCATTAAAGAATTGGTCATAAAAGCTTCATCTGCCGTAAATATATCATCTGCTTTCATGGATTTTTCACAGCACTTCATACCCTTCTCTTCTGCAATTTCAAACACCACATCCCTTGTAATCCCATTTAAAATACCGGCGTTTATCGGCGGTGTAAACAACTCAGAATCCTTAAAAATAAAGATATTGCTTATGGATCCTTCAGCAACAGTCTCAAGATCATTTAAAAAAACAGCCTCATCAAATCCTCTGTCATGTGCCTGCCTGCGTCCAAGCATGTTTTCAAGATAATTAAGACTCTTAATAAACACATGGGGTGATGAGAGGTTTCTTCTGATAGTAACAATACCAGTACTGATGCCTTTTTCACAATATTTTTTTCTTTCATGGTCAAAAGGACTTAAGGTCATCAAAAAACACGCTTTTGAACCGGGCACAGGGTCAATGCCGGGACACTCTTCCCTGAAAGCTGTTATTTTTAAACTGGCGTCCGTCAGATCGTTCTCATCAATAAGCGTTTTTACCGCATTTTTAATAACCGGAGCATCAAGCTTATTTTCGATTTGCAGGACATCAAGACCTTTTAAAAGGCGATTTATATGACTTTCTAAACGAAACACCCTTCCGGAATACACCCGCATCGTCTCAAATACGCCGTCACCAAATTGAAGCCCCCGATTATAGGGAGAAAGACGCAACTCGCTCTCTTTTAGGAACTCACCCTTATAATAAATTATCCGCTCAATTAAATCCTTCACCCGTCGCCCCCCACAGACGCATTAAGCGCCCCCATCATTCCTTTTGCCTTGTGAAGTGTTTCCTCGTATTCCTTTTCCGGATCTGAATCCGCAACGATACCGCCGCCGACGCTGAAATAATATCTTCCGTCTTTATGAAGAATGGTTCTTATCGCAATATTAAAATCTGATTTTTGATTAAAGCCAAAATAACCGATTGACCCAGTATATATCTTTCTTCTGCACCTTTCAAGCTCCTCTATTATCTCCATGGCTCTTATCTTGGGTGCTCCGGTAATTGAACCGCCGGGAAAACATTCCCTTAAACAGTCAACATGAGTGTTACCCTCTTTGAGTTTACCTTTAATGGTGGAGACAAGATGAAAAACATTTGAATATGCTTCAAGTTCAAAAAGAGCTTCCGGATAAATTGACCCGTATTCACAAACTCTGCCAAGATCGTTTCTCTCAAGATCTGTGATCATTAAAAGCTCTGCTCTATCTTTCGCACTGTTAATCAGGGCCTCTTTCATCTTCTTATCCTCAGCCTCTGTTTCTCCCCTGGGCCGGGTCCCTTTAATCGGCCGGGTCTCAACCTGATCTTTATTCATCTTAAGAAAAGACTCGGGTGATGAACTCAGTATATGAAAAGACTCACAGTTAAAAAAGCATGAATAGGGGGCGGGACTTTTCCTTCGTAAAGAATCGTAAACAACAAAAGGCGAACGGGTAAGATTACAGATAAAACGCTGGGAAAGATTCACCTGATAAACATCGCCCGAACGGATATAGTCCTTGACCCTGTCTACCGCAGCAAGATAATCCTGATGATTAAAATTTGACTCAACGAAACCCGGCTGACCGGAACCACTGAGCATATCTTCTTCCGGCCGGTTACTTTCAGGATCTGCAAAAGCCATTAAGGCATCAAGGTCATGAGACGCTTTTTTTTCCTGTAAACGCCTGTCAGTTTCAGGCAGGCCGGATGCCGCAGCATAGAGTTCTTTTTTCAAATGATCCGCTACAATTCCAGAACCGTAAAAGCACAAAAGCGCGTCAGGAATATCAATATCATCCTTTACCCTAACCGGAATTTTTTCGATCAGCCTTCCCATATCATAGCCGAGATAACCTGCGGCACTGCCGATAAAAGGAATGGCTTCTCTATTGCTGTCAATTTCATAACGGTTAACAAGGGTATTCAAACAGGTAAAGGGATCTGCATCAATAAATCTTTCCCCATTACGATCCGTCAGACTGACCCTGTTTCCCAGACATTTAAAAATTAAAAACGGATTTAGCGAAAGAAAAGAATACCGGGAGGATTTAAATTGACCGCTGCCGCCATCCAGATAAAGCGCGTA
>CAYLYF010000205.1:0-3773 GCA_964387595.1 uncultured Thermodesulfobacteriota bacterium
TCAGGTATAAATGCTTTTTTTCCAGCCTGTCTTTTGCGCCAGTTCCAGATAAAGCAGCAACCCCGCCAGTGCCGTCATTCCCGTTGTTTTTTTCTCTTCTTCGTATTTGAATGGTAATATCCCTTGTGCCATAATTGTTACACCTCGTTGGTGATATAAATAATATATATAATAAATGGATGTTATTGCTAATTTTAGAGGTTATATGATGGTTGTGTTATAGATTGTTAAAATATTTATCAGATAAATACGTTTTGTTTTAAGGCTCTTTTTTTATAACCAACTATACAAGTCCTGCAGATTCTATCTTAAGTTTTTCAAGCTCTATTTCAAGCTTCTTAATTAAGGGTTCTATTTTATTTATATTTCCTGATTTCCCGGCAATCTTTATGTCAAAGCCGATATCCTTCATGGATTCTGCACTGGCATTTTGTGATGAATCCATTATGGTATGGCCATAAATACTTACATATTCACAGTCCTTTTCGTTGCAGGCATCTTTAATTTCTTCAATCATAAGAGGTGCATTTTTCATAAAGCTCTTTAAAATTGTATGTGCCATGTCAGTTTTTCCATCAACTTTTTTTAAAAGATTTGTTTTATTAAAGACTTTATCGGTTTCTGAATCACCCTTATTTTTTTTATTTTTCATTTTAGAGCCTCATATGCATTTAGATGTTTATTTTTTCAGGGACGCTATTTATCTTTTAAAGTGAATTTAAAACCTGTTCCAGGGAAATTATAATTTTATGAACCGGTTTATTTATTCATGTTTTTATATAACAAAAATAGTGCCAAGTTAATGATAATTATAAAATAATAATAGCTATGATATTTCAGTCTCTTAAAGATAGGTTTTTTTTTGGCGTTAAAATTAAGATCAAAGTTTGTCTTTACTGACAAGATTTGTCTTGTTCAGTGATAAATTTACCTTGCACGACAAGACAATATAAATTTAGTAAACAGAGCGGGTAAGCATAAATTTATTAGAATTGAAAATTTTGAATGTCTGATTTATTTTAGAGATACTTATTTGAAAAGAAAGCCGGACAAAAAAAATACTACTTGATATTTTTTATCTGGAGGTGCTGCCCCACTAAGTTAAAAAGTTCAAGCCATTCATTTGCCATTTGATCACCTTTTTCTGATTTAGCGGACATTATGGCGTATGATTTTTTGATAATTGAAAAATATAAATTTTGAGCCTCCCAGAGATTAAGATCAAGAGATAGAGGCAATAATATTTTCATCATTTCGGATAATTTTTTTAAATGTTTTATATCTTCCGGCTGATTATAAAATTTTTCGAGTATCCCGGTTATTTTTTTTGTTGCAATAAAATTGATGGTTTTTTTATCGATATCAATTGACCATCTTTTTATTTCGTCAATGAGGTTTTTAAGTTTATTGAGATCTATGTTTTCCTCTTCAAAAAGATTTGAAATATCTGTATTCAGGGTAAACTCTGTCGTTGTATGAAATGCCCTTGGAAGAGGCATGGACATTTCTTTCATAATCTGCATGATGGGATAGTATTGTTTAAAGGACTGTTTAAAGGAAGTCTCTCTCTCTTTAATGGCGGATTCAATCAATTGATTTAAAATTTTTCGCTGTTCATCTTTAAAGATGTGCCAAAGAGAGTAATTGTTTTTTCCAAAGTGTTTTTCAATCAAGTTAATCACACCGGTTATATTACTGATCATGAAAGCATTATCAATTTCATTTCTCATCTCGCTAAATTGTGTGTTATCAAGAAAAGCACGGACGCCGCCGATAATATTGTGGTCGCCAAGATGAAGTATTGCAAAACTTATATTTATTTCGTCCCAGGTAATATGTGAGGAGATCACCGCCATACCAATGGTGAGTCTTTGTACTCCGGCTTCTTTTAAATCATATATTTCACTTTCTGCGGTATAACAGAAAAAATCCAGTTTTTCAGGATATTTCTTGAAAAGGGATGAAACCGCATAGTGGGCCCCCACCCTTAAAAGGTCTGAAATTGATGGTTTTATAAATTTATTGTATATAGTTTCCCCATTTTCAAATTCTGTCTCATTGCTTTCAGCCTTTTGCAGGATGTTAAGAAATTCAGGTTCATAATCTATGCCGGACAGCTCTTTAGCGATCTGCATGGCACATGCGGCATAAGACATTATTTGCTTGGGTTCGATCCTGGATATTTCATCGAAGAACCATCCGCAGCTTGTATACATTAGTTGTGCCTGGCGCTGAATTTCAAGAAGTTTTAGAACTATAACTTTTTCATTTTTTTTAAGTTCACGTAGGCAATGCTGTGCAAAAAATCCATTGATATTTTTTTCAGACCGGTCATGCATTATTTCTATATACTTATTACGAATCTCCCATGGGTCATTAACAAAGAGTGAGATCTCTTTTTCATAAAGAGGAATGAGCGTATCACGAAGCCAGTCCATTGCTTCACGTAAGGGCAGCCGCCATTTCTGATTCCATGAATTGTTCTCACCGATACAGCAGCCGCAATCAGACCTCCATCTTTCGATTCCGTGGGTGCAGCTCCAGGACGAGTTTTCAAAAATTTGAACTTCATAAACAGGAGAATGTTTTTCAAGAAATTCGCCAAAAACAGTTATCTTTGCCTGATCATTTGAATCGATATGGTTAATGCAGTAGGTCAGTGCCATTTCCCCGTATTTATGGTGATGACCGTATGTCTCTCCATCAGTCGCAATACTTAAAATTTGCTCTTCATCTGAATCAGACAATGAACCTAATAAACGGTTAGCAAAATTTCCGCCGTTATCAAGCGTGTCCTGAAAAGAGACGTCTCTTGATACCGGGCCGTCATAAAAGAATATCGTTAAAGTTCGATTTGAAGGCAGCTTCACATAATAAGGTCTTCTGTGATCAATCTTTTGCCCGGAGACGTCCTGCCATTCGGAAGAATCATTTTTTTTGATCATATGTGCCTGATGCGGTGCAAGTATGGTAAACTTTATTCCAAGTTCAGACATTATATCAAGGGTTTCAAGATCAACAGCCGTTTCTGCAAGCCACATCCCTTCCGGAAATCTTTTAAAATGATATTCGAAATCCCTTATTCCCCAGATAATCTGAGTGCGTTTATCTCTTGAGTCAGCAAGGGGCATAATTGAATGGTTATACACCTGCGCTATTGCGGATCCATGGCCGGAAAAACGTTTACGGCTTTCGATATCAGCATTTATTATCGATGCATAGATATCCTTTTTATGTCTCTTCATCCATGAAAGCAGTGTGGGACCAAAATTAAAGCTGATATTGGAATAGTTATTCACGATATCAATAATTCTGCCCTCATTGTCAAGAACTCGAGAAGCTGTGTTAGGCGCATAGCATTCAGCCGTAATTCTTTCATTCCAGTCATGATAAGGATATGCGGAGTCCTGCAGCTCCACCTCATCAAGCCAGGGGTTTTCTCTGGGCGGCTGATAAAAATGGCCGTGTATGCAGATGTAGTTGTTCATGTCCTATGCCCCTGGTTATTTACTTGTATCTTCTCTTTATATATTTTAATTAAAATATTAAGTCAAATTATATGAGACAGGACTTTGCTAATTACATTTAATAACTGGCGTCTTTAGGAGAATTGTTTTATATCTTTTTAATAATTTTGATAATTTTACCATGACTCAATAGCTAAATCTTTAATCTGTGCTTATAATGAAAAAAACAGTCATCTTATTTCTATTCGCTGTTTCCCCGATGGCCACTTGAAAATCCCCCACCTGTGGCCGGGTCAAAATCCCCCA
>CAYLYF010000206.1:0-3769 GCA_964387595.1 uncultured Thermodesulfobacteriota bacterium
CCCGGAAAGGATACACCACCTTTTCTCTCAAACACAACTTTCAGTTATAACTCGTCCGGCAAAGCAATGATAACATTCTACTACACCGCCGCTCCGGTCCTTACCCGTGCCGTTAACAGCAGCCCTTTATTTAAACAGATGACGGTTAGGCTTATTGATGCTATAATACCTTTAATTGAAAAATCATTGGATTAAGTATAAAAAACTAAATTTAAAACAGAATTAATCAATACGACAGAAAGTTAGAAATGTTCGACCACCTGGTACGAGACGGTATAATCCTGTTTTTAATCGGCATAACCATACTGACGAAAATCTCACCCACACTAAAACTAAGACGTTACTCTGACAATGCCATAAAATACTCAGTCACTACGGGCTGGATATTAACTGTCATCGGCTTCATTACGATGATGTTTGGCGTATTTTCAGAATCTACTTAAAAAACAGAGGCCTCTTCCCCTTTTAAAAATACTTCCATATTGATAAGACTGACATATCGTGATATTTTAGGTCTTAATTTAAACTTCTTGTAGATCAGCACCTGACAATACGGGTCAACAAAAAATATATTTTATTTTTAAGATAATTATAGAACTCTCATGAAAACCGGAACCGCATCACTCCCCTTACACGGTGGTAAAGCCCCTGCCTGGCTCTTTGGCAGGATGAAACGGCTTGCCCGTGAAATAATACTTATTATCGTTCGTGACTACGGAACAGAAGAAATATTAACAAGGCTCTCTGACCCCTACTGGTTTCAGGCCCTGGGCTGTGTTCTTGGATTTGACTGGCACTCCAGCGGTCTCACCACAACCACCTGCGGTGCGTTAAAGGAAGCCTCTCGCGGCATTGAACATGAAACGGATCTTTTCATTGCGGGAGGTAAAGGCAGAACATCCAGGAAAACCCCTGATGAGATCATTGGCTTTGGAAAATCATTAAAAGTGGATCCTGAGACACTTGTATATTCAAGTAAGATGTCCGCAAAGGTGGATAGCGCAGCTGTACAGGACTCATACCAGCTCTATCACCATGTATTTTTTTTTACAAGCTCAGGCAGCTGGTCAGTTGTCCAGCAGGGAATGAATGAAAATACAAAATATGCCAGAAGATATCACTGGCTGAGCTCAGAACTTGAAGATTTTGTATGCGACCCCCATAAGGCAGTCTGCTGTGATTCAAAAGGGAACACTCTGAACCTGGTAGCCAAAGAAGGAGACAAAAACAGAAAAGCATCACAGGAACTTGCCGTAGAACATCCCGACAGAATCATTAAAGAGTTAAGTAAAATAAAGAACCTTGATCTTCCTGCGCGCCACTACATCATGCCCGGAGACTTAAACCCGAAAAAGCTCCATACTGTCCTTGAAAAGACCTATGAGAACCAGCCTGAAAACTACGAGTCTCTAATGGCCATCCGCGGCATAGGCCCCAAGGCTCTCCGGTCCATCTCACTGTTATCTGAATTGATCTATGGAGCAGAACCCTCATTTAGGGACCCTGTACGCTACAGCTATGCCCATGGCGGAAAAGACGGCATCCCCTACCCCGTAAACCGTGAAGCCTATGACCACTCTATCAGATTTCTTAAAGAAGTCGTTCACAGCAGTAAAATTGAAGAATCAGACAAGAAAAAAGCCTTTAAGCAATTGGCTCTTTTTTGTAAATAAATTTGCAAAAAAATGTCCGGGGTCAGTGGTTCGCCTTTCGCTCTGCTCCCCGCGACAAGCTCGGGACAGGCAGGCTGGGTTGTCAGTTGCAACAGACCACTGTCGACTAACAACTAACACCATGTTGTGCTCTATACTTTAACTTTTCAACTAAAGTTCGACCGCAATATATTGTCAGTTCAGAAAACAATCTCATATTCGGGAGATATCAATGAAAGATGAGAAAAAATCGAGGGAACAACTGTCAAAAGAGATGAACGATCTGCGTACCCTCAATCGGGAGCTGGGAGTTCAGAAGAAAGAGCTGCTGGAATCAAACCAGTTTCTGGAAAACGTTTTTCAGACATCCGGAGACGGCATTCTCGTCACTGATGATAAAGGCTGTATTATCCGAGCGAATAAATCCATGGAAAATATTCTGGATTATCCGTATGCTGACATAGTAGGCAAATATACATTTGACTTTGCTTCCGTTGACGAAGAGTCGGCAAAAAAAAATAAGGGCGTGTTGGAAGATTTCTATGAGAAGGGCTTTGTAAAAAACTTTGAATCCAACTTTCAAAAAAAAGGCGGCACTTTAGTCCCGATCGAAATAAACATTACGAAACTTTTGGACAAACAGGGTAATTATATCGGAGCAGTGTCCTCACTGCGTGACATCAGTGAGCGCAAACGGTCAGAGATGAGGCTGCAGGAAAGCGAAGAAAAATACAGGGAACTCGTGGAAAATGCAAACAGCATCATTATGCGTAGGCTGCCCGACGGTACCATAACTTTTTTTAATGAATTTGCACAAAAATTTTTCGGATTTGATGCGTCTGAAATTATCGGCAAGAACGTAATTGGCTCTATAGTACCCGAGAAAGAAAGCGCCGGCCGTGATTTAAAACAAATGATTGCTGATATTTTTAAGAATACTGCCAAATACGAACAACATGAAAATGAGAACATCTGCAAGGATGGAAAAAGGGTTTGGGTCAACTGGACAAATAGAGCAATTCAGGACCAGAATGGGAATGTCATTGAGGTATTATCTGTTGGAACAGACATCACCGAGCGCAAACAGGCGGAGGAAGAAACTAAATCAGCTAAGTTATTTATCGATAGGGTTGTCGATATGAGTCCTATCATCATGTGGATTTCCGATCAAAGGGGAACGGTGATAAGGACAAACAGTACTCTGCGCAAAATATTTAATTTGACTGATGATAGGATTGTAGGCAAATACAATGTACTTAAAGATTTAAATCTGAAGACACAGGGTGTTATGCCTATGGTGATGTCTGTTTTCGAGAATCAAGAGCCCACGCATTTCTGTATTCCATGGAAAGCAACAAAGGCGGGTGTTGCCAATTTTGAAAGCGCACGAGAAATATACATCGATGTGTCGATATTTCCGATAATTAACGCAGAGGGTAAGCTGACGAATGTAGTATGTCAAGCTGTGGACATCACCGAGCACAAGCAGCTTGAGGATAATTTGCGGCAGTCCCAAAAAATGGAATCTGTCGGTACCCTTGCAGGGGGGATAGCACATGAATTTAATAATATTTTAGGCGGTATTATAGGTTATACAGAAATAGCAAAAGAAGATGCCTCTGAAGATAGTTCTGTGCGTGAAAGTCTGGATGAAATATTAAAGCTCAGCATCCGTGCCAGAGATGTTGTATCGCAAATCCTTTCATTTAGCCGTAAAGGAGCTAAAGTATCTGAATCACTACAGCCATCTTTTGGTATTAAAGAGACATTAAAGATTTTACGATCTACGATTCCAACATCCATTGAATTTAAGCACAATATTGATGAAAAAGCAGGCACAATAATGGCTGATTCGACTCAACTCCATCAGGTCGGCATGAATCTGTGCATAAACGCAGCCCATGCCATGGAGGAGACAGGCGGTGTGCTTGAAGTAGGGTTTTCTTCGGTTGTTCTGGATGCGGAAGATCTTAAACCATATCCTGACTTAAAAACAGGTGAATATGTTAAGCTGACGGTAAGCGATACCGGAGCCGGTATTGATCCTAACAATATAGATAAAATATTTGATCCGTTTTTTACCACGAAAGAAGTTGGCAAAGGTACTGGAATGGGTC
>CAYLYF010000207.1:0-3600 GCA_964387595.1 uncultured Thermodesulfobacteriota bacterium
GTGGGGGATTTTCAAGTGGCCACAGGTGGGGGATTTTGGGTGGCCATCGGGGATCTGGAAAATCACATAAGAGATTTTCTTGGAAATCAGGTAGGGGATATGAAAATCGATTATGTTTTCAGTCCGTTATACAAGACGACCAATAATATCTATTCTCTGTGGATGGCACGTGAAGTTATCAATGAGCCATTTCTGCTCCTCGAAAGTGATCTTGTTTTTGATGTATCACTTCTGGGTTCTATGCTGCATCCAGATAGAATTGCTGTTGCAAAGATGCAGCCCTGGATGAACGGGACAAGTGTTACAATCGATCAAGCGCAACAGGTTAAAGCATTTTGGGCGGACAACGCAGACTTCTCTGGTGAGACTAAATATAAGACGGTTAACATTTACAGCATTTCACTTGACTCCTGGCATGGAATTGCAAAAAGATTAGACGAGCACATTTCAGCCGGCAAAGTAAATGGATATTACGAAACCGTATTTGCTGAAATGATAGCAGACGGCAGCCTCAATTTTAAGATCGCCTCTTTTGACGGCAAGCCGTGGTATGAAATAGACACTATTGAAGATCTGAAAAAGGCGGAGAAACTATTTTTAGCAGGCATTTATCCGATCAAGAAAACTGCTGCTTTTTCACAACCCCATGTTTTGGAAACGCAATTGATTAATGCTGTTAAATCCTCACCTAAAACAATCGGAATCTTAAATGTCACAAAATAATTACAAGACTCAATCTGAAAAATACGAATTCATCGCTGGTCAACACGGTGGTTACTATAGGCATGATTTCACAGATCATGCCTATCTTTATAATCTTTATTTCCCGCCGGAGGCTATTTTTGCAAGCTTTAAAGATCAAATTCACGACCTTGTTCTAAATTATCCGATAGCACAAGATGCCCTTGCCGGGCTTGTTGGTAAAATAATTGACCAACCGGCTGAAAGAATTGTTGTGGGTAACGGAGCGGCTGAATTAATAAAAATAGTATCCGGTCAGATATCACGTAAGTTGATTATTCCTGTGCCTTCTTTCAATGAATATGCCAATGCAGCGCCTTCAGGCCAGGCAGTCGAATTTCCGCTTGAGTTTCCATCATTCCAGTTAAATGTGGATAAATTTGCAGAGGAAGCGATCAGTATAAAAGCTGATATGGCTGTTGTGGTAACACCTAACAATCCAACGTCTATGTTAATTCCCAAGCCCGATCTCATTCGGCTTGCCAAAAAGCTTGAAACTCATGACTGTATGCTGATTATTGATGAATCATTTTTGGATTTTGCAGAGACTCCGGATCAAATAAGCATGGAACAGGAAATTGAAAATTACTCGAATCTGGCAATTTTTAAAAGCATGAGCAAAGCCTATGGTATTTGCGGGATTAGGATTGGTTATATGCTGACTGCAAATTCTAACTTTGCTGAAGCTGTAAGAAATGGCGTGCACATTTGGAATATTAATGGATTTGCAGAAGAGTTTCTACGGCTTTTACCAGATTACAAACAAGAATTTATTGAAAGCTGTAAGCAAGTTAGAACTGACAGAGACAGCCTGTATGAAAAACTTTGTGGAATAGAAGGTATGACTGTTTACAAACCTGATGCAAACTTTATTTTCTGCCGCTTGCCCGATTATGTGCAAAGCGCTCCTGAAATTACTAAAAAATTATTTATCGAACATAATATGTACATAAAGGAATGTGCGGGAAAAACTCAACCGGATTCTGATCGTTATCTCCGAATTGCCACCCGTACAGAAGCAGAGAATTGTAAATTAGTTGAAGCCTTAAGCGATGTAATGGACTTGAAAACTAAAGAAATATAAAAATAATGACAAATTCCAAACAGCAACAATCACCACAGCCCACAATGCTTTTTTTTGCCAGGGATCTGCCCAATATCTGTTCGCTTGCAGGTCTGTTTTGTGCAGTGATTGGTATTTACTATTCTATTTTGGGCAATTTCCCAGTTGCGATAATTGGAGTTCTGTGGGCTGTTTTATTTGACTGGGCTGACGGAATTATTGCTCGCAAAATGACGGGGAGAACAGATCACCATCGGAGTTTTGGCGGTCAGCTTGATTCGCTGATAGATATTATAAGTTTTGGGGTATTTCCTGCTATTTTTCTCCTAAGCTATGGTAGGTTTAGCCCATGGTTCCTGCCGGGAGCATTTCTTATTGTCGCCACGAGCGCTATAAGATTGAGTTATTTCAACATTTTCGGTATGAATGAAGATAAAACCTACACGGGGCTGGCATTAGACAACAATGTTATTATTCTTGCCCTTGTGTTTTTGTTTGAAGGCTTTTTTGGGCATACCGTTTTTTCAATAATCCTTTATGCACTTTTAATGGTATTTCTGGTGTTTAATTTAGCCCCTATCCGAACGCCTAAATTTGATGGAAAGTGGTTTTATGTTCTTATCGTCTACACTATAGTATTAACAGTTGTTTACGGTTGGATGCAGAGGAACTGAGTTTAACAAATTTATAATATAATTGTTGATGGTAATGCTGATGTTTAATTTAGCCCCTAAGAATAAGGCAATTATCAACTAGAGAAATGGTGGAAAGTTTATGGGTGGCGATTAACCAATGAAGCACCATGACTCCGCCAAAAAACAGATCGACGATGCAGTTGTGAAACGCTATTTTGATAGTTCAAGGGGTGGCACAGCAGCCACTGTCAGTATGATGGCCCATGAGCACAATCTCCCAGCCAGTGCGGCCAGATATCGATTGAACAAAGAGATACAAACTATCAATGATTGGCTCAACGCGGTGCATAACTCGGGGCGAGTGCTTGATGTTGGTTGTGGCGCGGGGACTTGGACCGAGATCTTCGCAAGGCGCTATAATACTGTCATGGGAATCGAGCAAAGTAGCCTGATGTTGAAGGTTGCTAGAGAAAGAGTGGCTCGTTTGCCAAATGCTAAGATACTTGAAGGCGACGGTCGACATGACCTTCCGGAAGGTTCCTTTGACATGATCTTTCTTGGTGGCCTGTGTATGTATCTGAATGACTCCGATGTTACAACGTTAATTCACTCTTTGAAAAGCCGTCTTGTTGAAGGGGGGGCGATTATCCTCCGCGAGTCGACTGTACATCAGGGTGTATCCCTATCACGGGGTGAGTATCAGGCAGTTTACCGAAGTGTAAACCGCTATCGTCAATTGTTTGATGACGCGGGTTTCTTTCGTGTGGAAATGCGGCAAAACTACGGTTACACCAATTTGGTGACTGCAGAGGAGCTGGTTAATCTGCGCCGCAGGTGGTTACCCTTTATACCCAAGGATTCTAGTACGCTTGGTTTCTTGACATGGTTGATGCTCAGAGGAACCGCACCGATAAGCTTCTGGGCTCTGCCGCGGATACTCTCCCAACTCAGCATCCCGTGGCCCAGATTACAAAATCACTTTTTCAGGCTGCGCCTTGTGGCGTAAATACAAAAAAACAGGGTACAAGACCGGGGTTTGGCCTTTAGAAGGTTGATTTTGATACCAAAAATGGCCGTCTAAGCATCCAAAATAGGTGTTTTTGAATCTATTACCTAAACTGAGCGATTGTCACCCAGCCAAAAAAAATGCCGGGGGTTTTC
>CAYLYF010000208.1:0-3560 GCA_964387595.1 uncultured Thermodesulfobacteriota bacterium
TAGGTATTATTTATCAATAAAATATAAAAGTAATAAAATCGTATGTCAACATAACTTCAGATAACCTAGCCAATTCAGCCATCACCAAAAGTCAACAGTAGCGATAGACCTTGAAATAATTTTCTTTTTAAACTGTTGCCATAATCATACAGTAATTTTGAATATATTTGTTCGGAAGGCTTTATTTCAATAATAATCAAGTTAACCGGAAGTATCTTTGAATCATTTTCAGAGAAAACTGATTTTCACTTCTGGCACGTTATGTGGACTTTGAGTTTTTTTAATGTTAGTGATGGTTATGTTATAATTACAAAGCAGTAAATGTCTCAGTTTTTGGGGAACAGGTCAACCATCCCTCCTTCAATCTTGAACTTTTATCTCTAGATAGGTGTTTTGGCATTTATTGACATTTTGTTATTGGTACCACACAAAGATATTTTTGTTTGTTGACATTTTAAGGCCTGCAGGTATTATATTTAGTTAGTTAAATATTAGTCAGCACTAATTATTCATGTCCACTAAGTACCTATTGTTACATTGATAAAAAAACAAACACAAGAATAAATATGCTTTATTTCAACAAGGAAATTATTATGAAAAGAACTAAACACCTGCTTTCAAAATCAAGATCTCTTTGTCTTCTCTGCATATTAGCACTTTCAATTTTAATTATTGAGTCAAAAAGCGAAGCCGAACCCCGAACAGAAGATGATCTGATAGAAATGAGCTGTGGAGAGAATGACAATGCCACAAAAGTACTTGTAGCCTATGATACCATACACGGCTCAACAGCTGAAGTTGCCGAGTACATTGGTTATGGTCTTTGCGACCAGGGATTTAAAGTTGATGTACAGCTGGCATATAATGCGGTTAATATCAGCACATATGATGCCGTCATTTTGGGCAGCCCTGTCTATCAGTTTTCCTGGATGGAGGGAATAAAATCTTTCATAAGGAAAAACAAGTCGGCTCTTTCACTTATGCCCACAGCATATTTCATGCTGGGAGTATCAATGGCAACCGACACCCCGGAGAACCGTGAATCCGCAAAAGAGCTATTTATAGACCCAGTTCTTGACGAGTTTCCGGAAGTCGTGCTCTTAACCCTCGGATTTTTCGGGGGAGCCTATAATTTTTCTGAAAACGAGTACAATACTTTGGAATGGATCGTACTAAAAATCATTGGGTTTATACTCGGAGGCACTCAAGAGGAAGGGGACTGGCGCAACTGGGATACTATTGACACCTGGACAGAAGAGATTGTCTCAGAATTAGAATCTGCCGACAGCTTGTAATCCGGGCAATATCAGACGGCGGATCATTTATATAAAGAAACTTTCAAAGGCTAAACGACACAGGCGTACGCAAAAACAGCTGTTTCGGTTGACATTAGGTTACAGATTATATTTTTCTCACTACCATATCTTGTATCTCTGGCTTTTCAACTTTCCACCTATGATTCTGTCCATAAGGTTGAATTTAAATTCAGAAATTTTCTAACCAATTTAATATATTCCACATTTTATTCAAAAGAAAAGGAAAACAGATGAAGAAAGCAATAGTTTTAGGAGTAGCTATATTGTTCTCTACTGTCTGTACTTATACAGCATCATACTGTCTTGACATCATACTTGACACCGACAACGGAACGGAATGCGATACAACAGATCCTTTTTATGCCGACACCTGTCCGATTGGCAAATTAATAATCCTACCGAGTATGCTCGGACTTTTTATTGGTGACACAGAAGCTACCAGAACCTTTTTCATACTGGGTCCGTGGGGAGCGCAATTTGACGTTGATACCGTAGTAAAGTGGGAGTCTAATTCCATAGAAGTCGTGAGCAAGCTCCCCTTTTTCAATATTCTGCTCATGAAAGCAAAGATCAACGGGTCGGGTCTTGACAAAGGCGCTTACCGCGTTCTGATCGGTCAGTATGAAGGCAAAATAGAATGGACGGTTGACAATACCCAGCGCTGCATTACCGCAAATTGTCTGGACGAAATAATCGCATGCCAATCCGAAACTGAATGCACTGGATGGCTGGACTGCATGCAGGAATGCGATGACAATGACGATCCGATGCTGTGCCCGACGGTGTGCGGCGCATTTTACCAGTCGCCCGAAGTCAACACCTTCACACAGTGCGCCCTTGACAAAGGTTGCGTTGAGGCCGACTTTTCCTCCCTGCCGCCGTGTGAGCTGCCGGAAACGACACCTGTTACTGTGGGTAATATCGACGGTTTCTGGTGGGTCTCTGCAATCCAGGGCCATGACTATGTGCTCTATGATGACTGTCAGCGATTCATCTTCGAGGAGCTGAATGAAAGCGAGATCAGTGCTGAAAATTCAACTCTAGTTACCTACAAGGATGAAACAAGGGTTGTGAAAAATATCGGCAAATATACCCGTACCGACAACGGGTACCTGGAGCTCGTCTATGAAAATTGGGCGGGTTACACTGAGCTGTATTATCCGTTCCATGTATCCCCCAATGTGATGATTATGCATGTCTGCTCCGTGAGCTCGGACGATATTCCCCATGATTACGGCACGCTCATTCTGACGCGCGTCCCCCTGGCATCTCTGGACAGCAAAGAGAAGGCAGAGATGGAAACAGCCCTTGAGACTAACTTTGAAACCACACTGGAGGATTTTTATTTACTCAGGACGTCAGACTGCCCAAACGATGTAGAAGACATGCTTTAATATTAAACAATTAAACTATAAAAGGAAAAATGAAAAAATGAAAAAAACTATTTTCAAAAGATATATGCCCGTGTTTTTAGTGTTGGTCAGTTTTCTTTTTATACAGTCATGTGGTAATAAAACAAAAACGTATGTGGGATCTGAGGCGTGTAAGTCCTGTCATTTAATTCATTACAATGATTTTATTGATTCGGGTCACCCCTATAAGTTTAACCTGATTGACCAGGACTCTCCTGTTGCACCTACATATCCAAGTTTCGTGGATAACGATATGGCACTTCCCACCGGAGCAGATGATTGGAGTGATATTGCCGGCGTTATCGGAGGCTTTGGCTGGAAAGCACTTTTTGTTGACACTACCGGCATGGTAGTTGGTACTTTAAACAGTATTGTTAATCCAGGTGGCGGTGATAACCAGCTCAACTTTTTCCCGGCCTATGTTGACTTTAATGGTAGTTCCAGCTTTACAGATTATTACTCTCCCTGCCGTTCTGAAACAGAGTATAATCAGGGTTGTTTTAAATGTCATACCACCGGTGCTGTTTCAGCTGAAGATAAACCAAGAAAAAACTGGATGGTTGACCTTCTGGGTATTGATAATGATGAAGATCTTGGCTCTTTTGAATTTGGCGGTGTGCAGTGTGAAGCCTGTCATGGTATGGGAAGCGCACACGTTGATTCATTTGGAGGATTTCCAGGTGATAGGCAAATTGATAAAGCAACAGGCGAAGCAATAAATGATCTCTGTGGAACATGTCATACCCGTCTGGCTGATAATGAGGTTCAGGTTAGCGGTAGAACTGAACCGCTTCGCGGAGACACCTCACAATCGCCCAACGAACAATATCTA
>CAYLYF010000209.1:0-3546 GCA_964387595.1 uncultured Thermodesulfobacteriota bacterium
CCGCTGATTGCGTATATATTACAACCATTTGCCCCGCATAAAAATATAAATGAACTGATTAATATAAGTGTGGTGAATAACTTCTGGTAAGTTTTTTTCATACTTTTCACCTCATTATGGTTGGTATTGATTTGTCAATTAAATATAAAAGTAATAAAATCATATGTCAACATAACTTCAGATATCTTTAACGTTTTAGAGGTGGTTAAAAGTTAATGTTATGCGATAGGACCTTCAAATAATTTTCTTTCTAAACTGTTACCATAATCATAAGTAATTTTGAATAGATTTATTTGGAATACCAGTCAAACAAATGCCGGTTGATATAGAATTCTGTTTCGAAGGGGCGAAACATCCTTTAAATACCAACCGACAATTAAGCTTAAAATTATCTTTGTGTATATCAAAAATGTTTCAGATTACCAGAACAAATATTGAATAGATTTTTATGGAACGTCAGTCAAGGCACAAACTGTTGACTCTGTGTTTTGTTAAAGGTACTCGTGGTTATGTAATAAAAGGCAGAGCCGAAACTCTGCCTTTTATTACTATTACTTATTAAACAACAAAAATAATTTCTTAAGGGTAGAATATTGGAAAGCCACCACACACATCTGTGGAATTATTAGGATTGGAGGGGTCTACTTCCGTATACGCATTCCAGATGAATTCATTTCCTTCCATGCAGTGAATATCACAAAGAGCCTCATGTCCTGCATAGTCATCTGGCATGGTATCTTCTATCTCTCCATTTGCGTCTCTTGTACTGCAAGGATCTAAACTGTATACCGATGGCGTTGTTTCCGTACCTCGGCCTGCACACTTGGTCTCAGCAGACTCAGGGGTAAAATCGGGGCCAATATAGTCTGAACAGTAATAAGAATCTCCCTGGGAAAACCAGAACAAACAACTTCCATTTGTGTAGTTAAGGTCTGGTCTGACTCCTGGATCAATACACTCAAAAGTTGATGGTGTGATCAGTACAGGATCATCTTCAAAACTTTTTGATAGAAACCAGCTCAGGATGGCCTGGTGACTTAAAAGTTTACAGTAGTAGACTCCTTTGTACCTTTCGTCGTCGCCCGCAAGAGGATCATTAAATGAAACGTAAAGACCTAGAGGTTCATAATAATAGTTATCACCGTCAGAGGTTATCTTTGTTGCGGGGTCAACAGGAAGCCATCCGCTACTTGAAAGAACAGGGTTAGAGTCGGAGGTATTCCCAGGGTTGTTGTCCGGTATAAAGGAAAGCTGCTTGCCTTCAGCAAGATATTCTGTTTGCTCACTGAAACTAAGAAGAGAAAATGTCGAAGCATAGATCTCCTCCTGAACATCGGCGCAGGTCCCCTGTTCTCCATCAAGAGTAATAACAAATTTGTCCTCTATTTCATCTTTTGATTTCATCTTTGTATTTATTATGCCGTTAATTTCCGAAGGTGAATTCGTATACGAGGACATATCTTCAGGACTAAAGTTGTAATATGGCTGAACCCAGTTTTCTGCAGCATTAATTCCCGCATAAGAGCCGCCAAACTCGAGCCAGTTGACTTCAGTTGCCCTCACCTCAATGCCTGTATCTTCAATATGTGTTGTCATTATCTGTGCCTGTTCAATAATCTGACCATCTAAGACCCCTGCAGCTTC
This sequence comes from uncultured Thermodesulfobacteriota bacterium, assembly GCA_964387595.1. GTDB lineage: Bacteria > Desulfobacterota > WTBG01 > CAIYCZ01 > CAIRTM01 > JAHEEI01. The sequence continues at coordinate 1,645 of CAYLYF010000209.1, forward strand.
ATAAGGGTCCTTTCTGCAGCCAGTGAAGACCATACAGGCCAGTACTGCCAGGATTAGAAGAACTTTTACCGTTTTCATCACATTCCCCTTCCTTAAAATTAATATTCCCGTAATATTTAATTATATAGAGCTGGGTCATCCCGTCCTCCTGCCAGCAGCGAAGCAGGAGCAAGCATTGTTGAGCCGGCACCAAGTGCAGCAGCACCAAGGGTTTTTAAAAAATCTCTTCTGGTGTTTTTGCCTGCATCAAAAAAATTACTATCAACCGTACGGTTTTGTTTCGGTTTCATCTCACTCTCCTTTTATGATTGTTCCTAAAATCAGCTTTAATTATAAGAAGTGTCCTGACATTAAAACCTCTCTTCAGAGCTTCTTCTACAATGAGCCCTCCAGCCCTTCCGGTTGCCCCTGCAACAGCGACTGTTTTTTTATTTTCAGACATTCTTTCCCCTTTTTAAGTTCTGATTTTCTTCTTCCAGTAAGATAACAGTATCAGAGGAAAGGATAGGATTGTAAATAGGGGAAAACATGCATATATACCTAGGGATTTCATGTATAAAAAGCAATAAATCCATAAGAAGTAAACGCCGTAAATACATATTTAATCTAATAGCATGTTATTACATTAAAATATATCGCTTTAAATTTTATTAAATATAGGCATATAATCTATATTTGAAGATTACTACCATGGGAGGTTTTTAGAAGGAATAAGGATTTTCAATTATCTGTAGAATTAACATAACTTCAGACAACCTTCAGAGGTGGTCTAGAGTTAAGGTTGGCGATAAAGACCTTTGAAAAAATTAACACAAAAATAATTAAGTTTACCAGAAGTATCTTTGAATCATTCTCACAGAAAACCGAGTTAAGCTGATGGCACGTACTGTTGACTTTGGGTTTTGTTAAAGGTACGAATGGTTATGTGAAACAAATGCTTCCATCAGACTTAACCTCAACAAGTTTTTAACTTGGCATGAGTTAAAACTCCCCTGAAGCTTCAGGCTGATAAAGCAACTTTTCAATTTCTGCACTCTTAATTCCTCCTGGCGCTTTCCATTTGATAATGTCACCAGTTTGACAACCAATAATAGCTGGGCCGATTGGTGCCAATATGGAGATTTTGTGCTCGGAAAGGTCAGCTTCTGAGGGAAAAACCCGGATAATTATAATTTCAAGATCCGAACCAATTTCCCGGAGTTGTACTTTTGAGTTTATTGTAACAACATCTAATGGAATGTTCTCCGGTTCAACTATGCCAGAGGACAAGGAGGGGGTGAGTCATGACATAGCCTTTACCCCTTTCTTTTATTACAATTATACGTTGAGAACCTTACAGAAGAATGACAGAATTATTACATTTGTGTAATGAAAGCTGGATGTTTTGTCAAAAGGGAAAACTGTATATAACAGAGAAGGTCGTTTGTGAATGGGCCTTGATGAGGAGAAGCTGAACACAAGAGGATACTTTTAAAATCATGTCTTTTTCTGCCAGCACATAAAGCAATGCTTTAATTGCGGATTCCTTTCTTAACTTTAATGTTGATAATTTTTATTTAATAGATCGTATACAGGTTTTGATAGTTCTTTTTAATTTTATTGCTTTGGATGATGCGGGGTCTATTTTTAATGCTTGCTCACAATCACTCAATGCATTTGTGCAATCTCCCATCCGGAAATATATCTGTGCACGGCAATAAAGTGGTTCGAACTGATAGGGATTTATTTTTATGCATGAATTAAAATCTTCCAGCGCGTCCTGGTAGTTTTGCTCAATTTCATGAGTTAGTCCACGGTAGTAAAATGCTCTGTGGTTATCAGGGCTAAGCTTCAGGGCTGTGGTAAAATCTTTTAAAGCGTATTTGTAACGGGATTCAGCAAAAAAACCCATGCCTCTATGTA
>CAYLYF010000210.1:0-3467 GCA_964387595.1 uncultured Thermodesulfobacteriota bacterium
GATCTTTTCCCCACTGTCACTTAAGCACTTTATATTTTTGGACAGGCTCTAATTAGAAAGATGAAGTGTATCATGATAATACTCTTCCATAATCTGGTTTTCCCGAAAAGCAATAGTCATCCGTCTGTCAAATTCTTCCGGATCATTTTTATGGTTCAATGCCGTCCTTAAATACCGGTTCCGGCGGAAAAGATGAACCCGGGCCTCATGAACAAATGGATCCGAAATGGGTGTATAAAACTGAAGGAACATTTTATACTTTTTTTCACCTTGAAACAGGTTCAGTATCTCTGCAGCTTCAACAGCCCGTTCCCGGTCAAGCTGCTTAAGCTTTTCCGGCGAAAACCGGGAGCGAAAAACGCCGGTATCCGGATCTTCATAAAGATATCCGTATTCCAGCATCACACTGTCATTGTATTTAAGAAACGCTGCCCCCTTTACATGCTCTGCAAACCAAATGATACGTGGCGGTGTAATCAGGAAACTGTTACCCAATATTACAAATGCTGCAAATTAAAAGACAACACAGAAAACGCAGATTTTTCCGGTTAAAACCATGGGCAATAAATGCCGGCTCCGTCACTACCCGGCGTAAGGCAAGCCCAGTCGGGACCGATACTTATGATGGTAAGAAAAACTGAGATATTATTTTCCTTCGCGGCATTCATTCGTTGATTCATCGCGGTCCAGTTGAAAGTCCCTTGTACCGGCTCTCTATTTCTCCAGTCAACGGCAATTCGAATCCTGTCAATTGACAGTTTTTTTATTTTATCTATAGTGAATTCTATCTGTTTTGAATCAGCAAATGGAGGAAAAGACATTCCTGCGACTATATCCGTTGTTCCATAAACGGCGTACGAACCTTCTAATACCAATTTAGGTTCCCCTTAGGAGAACAACAGAAAAGCAATAAATAATAAAATTACTGTTTTATTCGTAATGGCTTCAGGTTAGCAGGTTAGGGTTTCCACTTGTTACTGTAAAATATTCTTAATCAATAGTGAGGGGTTAATCCGTTTTTCATACGCAAACGGCAATGACGGCAATGGATCGCAGCGGAATTATTATCCGTGTGCAGCACCTTGTTAGCCGGTTTCATTTCACACCTTTAATAATAACAAAAGCACCCTGCCCAAAGCCATCAAGAATGGTTTCTGGCGGTGCTCCTGGAATAAGGGTTTGTTTGATTCCCTCAGGGCGAAATCCCGCCTCTTCGAGATATTTCAGTACTTCCTGCGCGGAGAAAAAAGTGGCTTCCCTGTAGAATTTGCTCTCTTCCCGTTTTTCTGAATAGTGCCTGCCCAATTTGCTTTCTTTATCCACGAACCCTATAATAATACATGCGCCGGGCTTCAATACCCTGAACACCTCCCTGAAAGACTGAAGAACATCATCAACAAAACAGATCGTCGTTACCATCAGCACAAAGTCAAATCTGCCATCAGGAAAAGGCAAGTCCTCCGCTACGCCGGGATAAACGTTGATACCCTGCTTTCTCGCTTTGATTGCCATCTTTTCTGAAGGCTCAACACCGATGGCTATTCCCAGCGGTGCAGCAAACTTACCGGAGCCAACACCTACTTCCATTCCTTCGGCTCCAGGGAAAGGAATAAGCTGGCGAACGGCTTCCAATTCGGCTTCATATAAATCACGGTTCTTCTCGAACCATTCTTCATAAGCATCGCTGTGCTTTTCGAAGGACTCTGTTTTTGGCATAAAAAATTCCACAGTGGTTTTCAAATGCTGGCTAACATTGGAGCTGAGACGCGCGCAGCTTTAAGCGCGTCGATTCCTCAAGCAAGTTAGGTTAATTATTTAATATTTAGGTTTGACCCTGCCCTTTAATTGAATAGTTACCAAGGTCCGACCCCGGCCGACGTTTGCTTGTTAGGTGACGGGCTATATATCTGTCTCTATTTGAGTAGTTGTAAATATTCTTGTAATTAATCTTTCAACTTGTTGATGCGTATACTTTTTCCCTTTCGTATTTCTTAATACATCAATAAATTTAGTTATTTCAGATTCATCATTAATAATTATATAAGTAATATCGTCAGGAGTAAATTCTAAGCGTAAGTCTTTCAAATGACTATTAGCAAGATTTTTTTGTTTTTTATCTTTAAACTTTGCTGTGGGAATCATTAAATCAATATCTTTATCTGGTGGGACATACCGCCACTCTCTCTCATCCGAATATCTATAGTCATTAATGGTCGTACCATTTCTTGTCAAACTACATTGATAATTTTTCATATAACGAAAAAGGTTGAATATAGTATACTCATTCTGCTCAAGTTTTTTTGTTTTTTTACCAGAGAGCATTGAATTACCAGTATTTATCAAATCTGCACCTAAATCGGACTTTTTTTCAATATAAAGAACCGGGTTTAATCCTTTCTTAATAGCCCACTTTTTTCTTAACCCTATTCCATAACGACCATAATTAAAAATATGATTTTTTATCTCTGATAATGGAATATCACAAAAACTAACCATCGGAAAAGCACCGTTGATACTTCCACCTTTAACATAAATAGTTTCTTTACAATAAAATATTTTAAAATTGTTTTCTAGAATTCCTATTAGTGAATCTGGCTTTTTTGTTAAATGTATCAATGAATTTGAACTTAATGGCATACTATCTCCTTTTTTTGAATGCACCTAACATTTTGCATAAGGGGCTGATAGGCCGCAGGCCTAGCAGTCCCGCTTGATGCAGTTGTTATGTGGCCTTTTCATCTTTTTGATTACCAAAAAAATCAAAATCAAAATAATGTCTTTTGCTAAACATATACCGATAGTTCCTTTTGCACATTGAAGTAGCGGTATTGTATTTTTTCCATTCAATTCTTTCAATGAGCCCCAATATATTGAATATGTAAATTGGTCGAATTGAATTGCCATCCAGTGAGGTTCAGCGCAATATTCCTTTTCTGCTATTGCCGCTTTTTTGTATGCTGCACTCCCGAGATTATAATAAGCGTTTAGTTTGTGATTCTTCTGGTATTTATTTCTGGCTTTAACGCTGACAATAAAACTCTTTCCTTCTTTTTCTGCATATAAGTCAGCAAAAGGAAAATTCATCTTTTTATCATTTAAGTTAATTATTTTCTCATAGTGATTATCGATAAGCGTTTTAATGGCAAAAAGTTCACCTAGTTCCCCAAGCGATTTTTTTCTAGATGCTTCCTGCTTATTTTTTTGGTTATGTGTGTAGTTACAGACCATTTTCTATTGCTTGTTTAATTATTGGTGCAACTGATTCTGAGGAAATGCCACGCTCTTTACAGTATTTTGACTCAAGCCAAACAGAAAGTTGTTTTTGACCTTTACTTGCATTGCAACCACAGCAACAAAGAGCAATGTTTTCTTTGGTTATTATTTTGGCATCATTGATTATATGCTCCCAGCTTGCAGCAGTTTTTTTAGAAACTTTTGCTGGAGTAAACTCAACACCGCAATAAACA
>CAYLYF010000211.1:0-3467 GCA_964387595.1 uncultured Thermodesulfobacteriota bacterium
TTTAAATTAATGTATGGTTTTTTCAGTCAACTGATCAGGCTATAAAATTCCTCAGAACTTGTTTAGGAGTAATTAATACCTAAACTGATCGATTGTATTACTTTAAAAAGAACCCTGAGAGTGAAAATGTTGTGCTATTGTTATGTTTCTGAACAAAACAGCAGAACAACAAAAATTCACTCAAAGGGTTAAAGCTATGCAATATAAAAGCACGGGATGCCAAATAACAACGGTTGATAAAACCACAGACAAATTAACGGGCAGAGGTGGCCTCTCTTTTATATTACGTTATCTTGAAAAAATCAAATTTTTCAATCTTGCAGCGGAAACATTGCCAGCGAAATGCGCTCAAAAATGGAGCAGTTTTAAAAATATGAATTATCAGGATGCGGAATTTTATTTTTTTTGCTGGTCAAACACTCAAACAAGCCGACAGTATCAGGTTTCTTTGAAAATTAAGGCGACATCACCCTTATTTTTTTGGTCGCTTTAAAATCGCTCAGTTTAGGTTTAATACCTCTTTTTATTCAGATCAGTCTGCTGATATAAAATCATAAGGCCCGAATTCAATCAGTTGTGGTATAGCAACATTAATCAATTCTGGGGCAGGATAATTATCAGCATCCAGCCCTGCAGTTCTCCGGCAATCTTTTTTATATTGATACGATTTGTGAGAGATAACAAGTTTAATTACTTCTTATTCATACTAATCTTTTATCTCAAAATCTCGGTTTTTTCAAATTATGACCAGGCCTCATCTCTTCAATACGGATTTATTGACAATCAAACACATAAGGTCTATAGTTTTTTAAAAAATCAAAAAAGGCAATATGCTTTCTCGAATACAAACGATACTCGGTAGTCGAAGAATGCTGCTCTGGGCATCTTTGGCAGCCTTTTTACTTACCCTACCGTCGCTATTTACCGGCCTTTCCTGCGACGACTATGCACTTCGTACCGTAATGCTTCAGCAGAAAAACATTCCGGGTGTTCCCGCCTCTGTCTGTGATGCGTATGCTTTTGTTGAAAATGATGCCGATATAATTCGAAAAGGACGTGAAACAGGCCTCTATCCCTGGTGGATGCCGGATGAATTCCAGATTGCGTTTTTGAGGCCGCTTGCCTGCCTGACACATTGGGTAGATTTTGTGTTTTTTAATGAAGCATCCTGGCTGATGCATCTTCATAGCATACTCTGGTATGCTCTGTTGGGGTGTGTTATTGCTCTTGCCTATAGGCGTTTTATATCAACCCCGTGGGTGGCAGGTTTGGCAGCATTTATGTATGTTGCGGACGAGGCCAGAGCAGTCGGTGTTGGATGGCTTGCCGGGCGCAGTCATATCCTAGCGGCAATTATTGGAATTTTGGTATTGCTTGCTCATGATCGCTGGCGGCGCAACAACTGGAAGCCCGGTGCTGTGTTCGCTGTTTTCTGGCTGGGTCTTGGCCTCTTTACTTCAGAATCAACCCTTTCTATCTGCGCATATCTTTTTTCCTATGCAATGTTTATTGACAGGGGAAGATTGGCTGTTCGTATGGCAACACTTATTCCATATGGAATTATTGTCGTATTATGGCGTCTGCTATATAACAGTCTGGGCTATAATGTGATTAACTCGGGACTATACTTAAATCCCAGCCAGGATTTAGGGCGTTTTATGATAGTAGCTCCCCAGCGGCTAATTATGCTTATGTACGCACAGTTTGCAATACCGGATTCAGTCCTCTGGAACTTTACAACACCCTTCTGGTCTGTTGTCTGTCTGGTCATTGCCACGATAGCGCTAAGTTTTATTGCATGGGTGATTTGGCCTATTATCCGGACAAACCGCATTGCTCAATTTTTTACGCTCGGGATGATCCTTTCAGCCCTGCCCTCATGCACGACACTACCCGCCGGCAGACTGCTTTTTTTTATAGGGTTCGGCGGGATGGGTCTGATTGCTCTTTTTCTGGCAAACGTTTTTGAAAATCAAAAAGAAATTCTGTCTGAACGTCCTTATTCGGCAAAACGTCTTGGTGTACTATTTGTCGTTATTCACCTAATCCTTTCGCCGATTCTTCTTCCTCCTGCCCAGCTTTTTACCTACTATATGGGTAGAGCAAATATCCTGGCTGCAAACTCGGTTCCAGAGCCTTTAGCGGAAAACGAACGTCTGGTATTTGTCAATGTTCCCTCCAGCCTCAGGATGACCTATTTGCCCTACATCCGTGAATCCCTCGGGTATTCCGTTCCGGCTAAAAAATGGCTGCTGTCTGCAGATTTTTCCTCCCTTGAAATCCATCGCATTGATAACCGAACCCTCACCATAAAGCCGGAAAACGGATTTTTCGCAAGCCCCTGGGCGCAGACATTCTATAATATCGGAATCCCTGTTAAGAAGGGTTTTGTGCGAGAACTGCCGGGACTTACCGCAACCGTATCAATAGTAACAGACGATGGAAGACCTGCTGAAGTGCGGTATGAATTTAGTGTTCCTCTCGAAGATAAGTCTCTACGCTGGCTTACATGGACTTCCGAGGGATTTGCTGCGTTTCTTCTGCCGTCACCAGGAGAGACAATTTATCTTAAGCGTCTTCCGCTTCTGTGGTGGCTGGTTAATCCTTTCAAAACCTAAATACTCAATTAGAGTAATTCTCTAAATAGTGTGGCCATATTGCAAAAATTACGTTGGCTGATAAGGTTCGATTGCCTACGGCGATGTGTAACACTCCTTATCGGCCGTGGCATCACACAACCCCATTTTTAAATGATATCACGGTTTTATCAAAACGGCCACGCCCCATATCTTGCGACAGTTTATTGATTGACATACTATCGCCGCAATCCTATACTTGTTCTGACAAAAAGCAACTTCTTATCAAATCGAACAAATCAAATAGCATCTAATCCGAAAAAATATCATTTATGATGTTTAAAGTAATCATTTCAAAGCAAACACAAACTGGGATAATGCAGGATGATTATTATCAATTTATCCTAGAGGCAAACAAAAAGTTGAGGGGTCTGAGCAAATCATGTCAATAATGTATAGATATCCAAGGTTATACAACCTAATCTTGAACATAGTCCACGGTAAGTCTCTTAAAAAAAGATTTGAAATTATTGGAAAAGAGATCGGTGAAAATAAAAAAGTTTTTGAATTAGGCAGTGGCACATCATTAATCTATCCTTTTCTTCATAAGGACTGTAAATATGAAGGCTGGGATTTAAATGAACGTTTTTTAAATTTCTGCAGGAGAAAAGGGATAAATGTATCTTCGAAAGATATATTTAACGTAAACGATTATCCGGAAAATGATGTAATCCTGATATGTGACTTGCTCCATCATGTGATACCCGATCATGAAAAATTAGTTCTGGAGGCATTAAAAAAGACAAAAAAATTAATCATTTCAGAACCCGCAAGGTCTTTCAAGCCACCAAAGATTCTCAAACCGGTATTGACTCTGTTCACATATCTAGT
>CAYLYF010000212.1:0-3452 GCA_964387595.1 uncultured Thermodesulfobacteriota bacterium
TGGGGGATTTTGACCCGGCCACAGGTGGGGGATTTTCAAGTGGCCATCGGGGATAGTTTTCATTGTTTCTCTTCTGATGTTTATAGTTGGACATGAAAATGCTCTTTTGTGTCCGATGATTTTATTATTTATATTCCCGTTATATGCGTCAAGGTTTTTATTGCGATACGTTTTGCGGGCGTTGTGTTGTTGGAGGGGAGGGTATAGAGATAGGCGAGGTGCGCAGCGGAAAACAGGCCTAAAAAAAAGGTCCTTTTTTTGAAACATAGTGCTGTTTGTTACGCAAGCGGTTTGCTGTCCTTAGAGGGGAACAGCAGTGAGAACACGATCAGCGTAAGGAAAGCCAGCGGAATGGGGATAACCCAGCGGGCTCTGAGCGGTCGCGTGATCAAGGCCGTACTGGGCATACATGCTGGGCGAAGTCAGAAAAGGCAAAAGGGGTCTTCGTTTGACCGTTAATGATTTCCTGCTCAATTTTTAACACTCTTTTTTTTACCTTCTTATCTTTTAGAATAAGTTTTTTCATTTTCTCAACAATACTGCTGGCACTGCTGTAGCTGTTAAAATTAAATTCCTTTCCAATCTCCAGTAATTTTTTCCCACTATATTTTCTCGATAAATATATATCAACATTTCTCGGCTCGTTAAACAAGCCCCTCCTGGAAAATTCAAGACTTTCCGAAGTTACATGGTATGCCCTCTCAACAACCTGTTTTATTTGAACAATAGCCGGTGCCAGAACGACACTTTGGGGTACCTGATTATCACAGTTTTTTTCATAATACTTTTCTTTTAATCGCTCAATAAATTCTTTGGTTCCCAGTACCGCAGGCAGATTATTCCTGGACAGTATTTCCTGAAAATCATTTCGTACAGGTTCGTTTAACAACTCTTTATAAGCTCTGATATATTCCTTTTTATTGTTTGTTAACATGGAACAAATAAAGTCTTTATACAGCCAGCTCCTTTGCTGTGATTTCGAGATATACTTCTTATGACTGCTCCAGGGATATTTTTCCGGTTTGCCAACGATTCCAGCCTGTAGTGGGTTCCGGTGGATATACTTTACAAGTTCCAAAAGGTAATTGTCCGCTTCTACAAAAATTGCTTTGAATTGTCCCCTGAACAATTGGCCATCTGTATGATAACGGCGATTATAGCGCTGGGTATTCCACTGGACGAATCAAACCGCAAACTCACAAAGGCTGATTTTATTTACAACGAACAGGATGATTGCTTTCTATGTCCAGGTGGTCAACCAAGGGTTCTAAAGAATGAATCAAAAGATGGCAGAAAAACATATCAAAGCTCCTTTGATGTTTGTACCGGCTGTAACTATAAAAACAGATGCTGCAAATCAACAAAAGGCAAAGCGCGTACAATGAAATACGGATGACAAAGAACCCTTACGGCAACAGATGAATGAAAAAATGGAGTTAGAAACCTCCAAAAAAATCTACAGAAAACGAAAAGTTATTGTTGAACCAGTATTCGGCCAAATAAAGAATACCGGTTTCCGAGGATTCAGCGTCAGAGGATATAAAAAAACAAGTGGTGAATTCTCCCTGGTGTGTACGGTTCATAACATTAAGAAAATAATGAGGGCCATTTCAAAGAGAGTGGTAGGTTCAAAATCAGGAGAATTAGTATCAATGCCTGCATAATGGGAGGTGTTTAAGCCAAAAGCGTTATTTAAAACAACGCTTTTATGCATATGTTCCCTGTTATCCAGAACAAAAAACCACAGACTTCTTATAAAGGTCAGTAGGTTGGCCTGTTAAGCATTGAGTCTTTATTCTCGGACAACCTCCTAGTAATCTTTTCCATATTAAAACTGAAAATAAACAAATGGAGTAAGGTTAAATTCACCAAAAATCATTATCGAAAAAATCAGCGCATAGTATAGTGCCCAGCGCACTCCCCTCGGCAATTTAGACAGGAACTTACCCATGCTCTGTTTTCTCTGTATCAAATGAACAAAGAACAAAATCAGTAGGGCACAAATAGCAATAAAAAAACCATAATTATTGAGACCGACAATTTGTAGCCCGCTTAAATTGAAATTAAAAAACAACTTGCGCATTATGATCAGAGATTCTGACAAGTTGCCAGCACGAAAAAGCAATCCGGAAAAGCTAATTATGTTGAATGTTATGAACATACCGATGACCTTGGCAATACCATCTGGAACTCTCAGGATCTTATAGAAACGGGCCCAGAACTTTGATGAAAGTCTGGAAAGACCCATCATTACTCCATGAAAGAGCCCCCAAAGAACAAATGTCCATGCCGCTCCATGCCAGAGACCAACAAGACCCATTAGAATCATTATGTTTATATAAGTTCTCACAGCCCCCTTGCGACCGCCTCCAAGCGGGAAATAAATATAATCACGTAGCCACGTAGTCAGAGACATATGCCACCGGTTCCAAAATTCCACCACGGATGTAGCAAAAAAAGGCAAACGGAAATTCTTCATCAGGTCAAACCCGAGTATTCTTGCCCCGCCGATCGCAATGTCAGAATAACCCGAGAAATCGCAAAAAACCTGAATAAGAAAAAAAGCTAAGGCCACATAAAAAACTGACCCAGGGTACTCTGCAGGACGACTGAAGGCCTCGCTAACATAAATTGCTAACCTGTCTGCTATAACTGTTTTCTGAAAGAAACCCCATAGCATAAGAAGCGCACCGCTTTTAACCTGTTGGAAATTGAATTTATGCTCCCTGAAAAACTGGGGCAGGAGCTTGGTTGAGCGCTCAATGGGTCCGGCAACCAACTGAGGAAAGAAAGCAACATATAATGAAAAAATACCGTAATGTTTTTCAGGCTTTGTTTTCCCCCAATAAACATCAATGGAATAACTCAGGACTTGAAAAGTATAGAATGAAATACCAACCGGCAGTAGGAGCCTGAAGGCGGGCAAGTCATAAAAAATATTAAAATAATTAAACAGAGACTTTAGAGAATCATTGAAAAAATTAAAATATTTAAAAACAAAAAGAATGCCGACATTTACCACGATAGAAACAATAAGACACAGCTTTTTTTTTGATTTATTACTACATTTTTCCATCAGCAACGCGGTTATATAGCTAACAAATGTCGAAGCGGTTATGAGGAGAATATATTCCGGGTCCCAACACATATAAAAGTAATAGCTGGCTACCAGCAGAAAAGACCATCGAAAACGATAAGGGATAAGGTAATAAAGAAGAGTAACCGTTGGAAAAAAAATTATAAATTTTAGAGAATTAAATAACATGTAGGATTAAACAATCATCCTTGTCTTTATAATATTCAGAATTTGCGCACTTCACGACTTCTCACTTGAGTATTCCTGATAATAGCAGCAGCATGAAGTAATTACTTGTTTTAGATGTGGTAAGTATTATATACCTAAACTGAGCGATTTTAAAGTGACCAAAAAAATAAGGGCGATGTCGCCTTAA
>CAYLYF010000213.1:0-3396 GCA_964387595.1 uncultured Thermodesulfobacteriota bacterium
TTATACTTAAATTGTAAAATTAGTGAAGAATAAAATTAATAGCAGTCCAAAATAATTGTGGGACTCAGGGCGCTGTTATTTAACAGCACCCTGAGTCCAGGTATTCACTAAGATTAAAACTATTTATTTTTAAGAAGATATAAAAATCGTGGAGTTGCTTCCAGGGGGCTGTGCATGAAAGTGTTATTTTCCGCGTCTACACTTTCTATTTTGTAAAAATAATTTATTGCGTTTAAAAGTTCTGTATCATCATGGGAATATGACTGTCCTGTTGTATCACTGCCTGTTGCCGGAATTAAAGCGCTGTTAACTTTATCCGTGTATGGACCATGCTCAGAAGTAGAGCGATAGATATTGAATCCGGTTAGATCCTTTTCATATTCTGTAGACCAGCTGATGACAACTGAACCAAAATAGGGCTCAGCCGAAAGTTCAGACAGGCTTAACACGTCCAGTGTTTCAACAGCATCAATACTGTCATCAAGGAGCCGTTCAATATAATAAGGATTATGGATACCGAAGCTCCGGTCGTGGAGGATCAGGCTGTAGTTCTTATAAGCATTATTTAAGATGTCATCTGCCGTTTCATTAATAAAGGGAAGGGTACCGCCGCGGTGACAGGTAGCGCATTTACCCGGCTGAAATGGCGGGAGAAACTCATGATTTGATTCTTTTAACAGATCACCCAGGGTATTCAGTTTTGTTTTTATTTCAGTTTGAAAACCTTTATGGTCAAAGCTAACGAGGCTGGAGCCATGACAGTCCTGACAGACGTTTAAGTTTAAAAGGTCATCTGATGTTCCGGGATCTCCGTCAGCTCCCACATCACGCATGCGCAGTCCGTGTCCGCCGACTTTTGCTACACCCAGAGAGTCGGTGTCTGTGACTGATGTTGACATATGACACAAAACACAGCCGTCATCTTTTAAATGGGGATTACCGCTGTCAGCATAGTCCGAGTAATCGTCCCAGTGGTAGCCATTGTCTATTTCACCGGCTGTTGCTCTCAGGGTTGCATTTTGCCATTTCTGTTCATGACAGGTTCCGCATACACTTCCGGCTGAACCGGTTCTTATACTCACCGGATTATCTGTGCTCTTTTTATGGGGGTCATGGCAGAGATCACAGCCCACATTCGGGGTGTCTGCGGCACCGATAAATCCGTCTGTGTAATGGCATTTATAACAGTTTCGGATAAGGGCTGGAGAGACCTCGGCATGGCCGAAGGCAAGAGGGTCTGAATGACGGGATTTCTGCCACTGGGCAAATTCATCATGGCAGCGTCCGCACATTCCCGGCCAGTGTGTGGTTGACATGGCGGTTGAGTTACCCTTTAAATGTTCGCCTGCAGGACCATGGCAGTCCTGGCAGCCAACGCCTGCACCCGCATGTTTTGTTTTTTGATAGCTGATATTTTTTTGGAGGTGACAGATTACGCAGATATTTTCATTCTCAAGCTCACTTGCTACCCGGATAGAAACATCCGCGGGTTCACCTGCTAAATTTTCGTCCCCGGTAACAGTCAGAGATGCCGTATAGATTTCACCGTCTTCAGCATCAGCCGGTATTTGAAAATTTGGATTTTTAAAATCAGGATCGCTTAAAAGATCTGTTAAGTCCTTGTCGCTGCTGTCTTTAAGCGTCCATGAAAATGTAAAAGCGGACTGATCCCAGTCACCGTTTTTATTTCCGTAAATGTCATGCATGGGTGCATCCGGGTTAAATGTCTCCGGTGAAGGCAGGTTAAAATCTTTTCCCCAGCCTTTTAGATATATGTCATCTCCTTTTTCAACGGTTGTAAGCCCGCTTGTGGTCGCATACTCTTTTTCATTATATAATAAAGGGAGTTCAGACGGGCCGGGTATAACAGAGGGATATGCTTCAGGTGCATGGTTGACCATTTCAATTGTCTGAATAACTTCTTTTCCAACTCCCTTGGCATCAATGACAAACATTACAAATTCATAATTTCCCTTTAGTGTTGGTATATAACTGCTGGTGCCGGCCTTAATCAGTTCTGCGCCATCTGGAATATTTATAGGCATAAAGTATCTTTGATTTAAAATGTGTTGTAGAAGGTTGCTGGTGGTAAAGGAAACAGAACTACCATAATAACCTTCTTCAGGTGTAATTTTGAAGGTCAGGGCGGTAGACCCTTTTTCAATTTCAAAATTCCGGCTGTATTGTTTGCCTGCTTCAGTGGTCAGATCTTTTTTTCCCTCATAATATGAATCAGCTACTGCACGGATGCTGAGGATTCCCTGGGGTACATTAAGGGTGTAGGTACCGTTATCATTGGTACGGGTTGCGGCTACGACTTCAAGCCCGTCTTTTCTGTCTTCAAGCGCCACAACCATAGCTTCTAAAACAGGGATTTGGTCTGATGTTACCCGGCCGGTTACGGTTGCAGAGAGTTTAATGGGGATGGTGATTTCTGTTGTTTCGCCGGTGGTTACCCAGATAAATCCCATCCTTCCTGTTCCGAACTTATCTTCAATATACCCATCTTTGGTTACAGATATATAATATTTGCGGTAAGGAATGATGTCCTCAAAGATTACCATACCGTCATTGTCTGTTAGCCCTTCATAATTGCCCGGGCTCATTTTAACAGTTGCGCCTTCAAGAGGGTCTAAACTGTAGAAATTTTTACACTTATCTCAACTTCTCCGGGAGTGTCGGCATGGAAAATGGGGTGAGGATTAATACAGACAGACATAGTGTCAGGTAAAATAAAGGATTTTTCAGCATAAAGGGTTTCCACATATTTATGTTAAGTGATTGTTTTAGGTTTGTTTGCTTACTCCTTATCTTCAAGAATTAATTCTATAAGCGGTATAAAAATGTCTATCATTTTTATAGAAACTTTTTTGAATAACGGGCTTTTGTTTACGGCCCGTGACAGTGACGGAGCAACTTTGTAATAGGTTTTAATTATGTATCGACCGGAAGTGCTTTCGATTAAGACTTCATCCCTGAACTGTCGGAGAGTATTTGTTCGAAAATCATTTTCTCCGAGAGCAGTTCTGGCAAAACAGTTCAGAGGGTCATGACAGGTGTTGCATAGATTTTCCAGGTTTGAATCATGTTTTCCGATCCATTTGCTAGTACTGTGACAGTCTCCGCATGCAGCGGTCGGTACCGGCAGGGGGGGGAGAAGAAAATGGCATCTGCTGCAGTTATTGTCAGCTCTGGATACATGTTTGCTATGCCATGATGTCCAGGAATGCCAATTCGTATGGCAGGTGGTGCACTTTAATATTCCACCGGCTGTTAAAAACGCTGATGCTGATGATGCGGACAGGATTATAAGGGCTGAGATAAATAGAAGTAAGTTTATTTTTTTCATAGGGCTACTCCTTTAAGTTAGTAAGTATTTATTATATAACATAGAAT
>CAYLYF010000214.1:0-3387 GCA_964387595.1 uncultured Thermodesulfobacteriota bacterium
CAGGTCCGGTGTATAATACAAGGCCGTGTCGATTAGCGCAAAAGACCTTGAACTTATGCATCAAATTGACGAGATTCATCTTGAATGGCCGTTTTATGGAAGTCATAAGATAAGAGATGAGCTTTGGAGCCGAGGCTATGATGTTGGACGCGACCGGGTGCGAAGGCTGATGCGCCTAATGGGAATTGAAGCGCTCTACGCTAAGCCCAATCTCAGCAAGGTGCATCCGGAACATAAGAAATACCCGTATTTGCTGCGTGGGCTTTCAATCACACGGCCAAATCATGTGTGGGCAGCTGACATTACCTATATCCCCATGGCAAAGGGATTTTGTTACCTTGTGGCAATTATTGATTGGAGTAGCCGAATGGTGTTGTCCTGGAAGCTGTCCAATACGCTGGACAGCGCATTCTGCGTGGAAGCCCTGGAAGAAGCGATAGCAAAATACGGTTGTCCGGATATATTCAATACAGATCAGGGCAGCCAGTTTACTTCAAAGGACTTTACTGATGGTCTCAGTAGTAATAGTATTACAATCAGCATGGACGGCAAGGGGCGTTGGTGGGATAACCTCTTTGTTGAACGACTATGGAGAAGTGTTAAATACGAAGATATTTATTTGAAAGCCTATGGATCAATAATTGAGGTGAAAAAAGGACTTACTAAATATTTTACATTCTATAACCAGAAGCGGTGGCATCAAAACCTTGGCTGGAAAACCCCGGCTATGGTCTACTTCAACACAAAACCGCAGAGACAGGTTGCGGCATGAAACCAGAGCAGTTTCCCACTTATGTATCCCTGTTTCCTGTCCTAAAGACCCAGACCACCTCTTTACTAAGGAAGAACTGCAAGCAGAGAATAAGGAGTTGATGAGGGAGGCGAAGGGGTAAATATATAATACGTGTAGTTAATATTTAATTGAAGATAAATAATGGGACAAACAAAGACAGGTAAAATTACTGAGCAAAGAGTACGCAATAAGCTTGAATCTTTAGGTTTAAAATGTGAAAAACCTGTCCCTGACCGTGGTGTAGATCTTGCAGCCCTGCGGCATGAATATGAACAAAAGCCCGGCAGTTACAAAGTGCTGGTTGAAGCCAAGTCCGGCACCTTACAACCCGGGGATGACCTGCTCTTCATTGTCGTTGTGGGCGATATCCGCGAGAATGTTAAACCCGTGCTCGCGGAACTGCTGGACAGGATCAAAAGCGAGGCTGTGAGCAAGACGGAATACTAAAGACAAGGGGAGCTAACGTGTTAAACAAAAAACCTACTTTTACGACAGACAGTAAACACAATATGGCAGGATCTTGTCACCCCCCTGGTAAGATACGAATCGCTTGCACTGTTTTTAAAAATCTACTCTGCACATATCTAAAAACGTTTACCTATATAGCAACTATTTCAATAGTTCTGTTTTTATGTGCAGATTTACTGCTTGGAAGGTTCTATCCAAAGATACACACACCAACAAAATATGGTTGGAGCCTTGCCCCAAACAGCAAAAAAAGCAGGGCAGTCCACGATACAAAGGGCAACTACCGAAAAGTCGAGAACGAATACTTTGACCATGGCTTTAAACGATGGCCGAAAGACCCCGGAGACAAACCACGCGTGCTGATAATTGGCGATTCTTTTACTGAAATGGATTATGTCTCTAACGGCGAAGAATGGTATGCCTACCTGGAGCTGGCGTTCCCTGATATTGCCTTTTATGTATTCGGTGCGGGCGGCTACGGCACCCTACAAGAATATATGGTTATGGACGATCATTTTGATACTGTCATGCCAGATGCGGTCATCTGGCTGTTTTGCGACAATGACTACTCCAACAACTATTATGAACGGGACAAACGGGAGTACCCTTACAATAATCATTTTGTCAGACCCTACTGGGAAGACAATGCCATTGTTTACAGGCTTCCGTTACCGTATCCGCAGTTGAGAACATATTCTTTTTCGGCAGATAGATTACTGCATATCTATGACAATATAAGACGGAAAATCGCATCACAAAACTGGGCTAAATTTATACAAATGTGGGTTGAGAGTCAAAACAAACGCCCCTTTGCAAAGAAACAGTATGCACGCAGGGATCAGTACATGAGCAAAGCAATTAATGTGACTAAACTTTTGGCCCGGAAGATACGGTCTCGGGCCGGAGATATACCGATATATTTTTTTACTCCATACGTCAAATTTACTTCTGAGAACCGCTCAATCTGCGAAGCTGGAAATTTCAGAGGTTCAGATGCTCTTAGCGAACAAATGGCAAAACTTTTAATGAGCAGTATTCAGCTCTTAGTAGTAAATGATGGCCATTGGAATTATAGCGGCAACCGGCATGCTGGTGAAATACTGTCTGAATACTTTAAAAGCATTGGAGGAATTGTTCCCAGCGGGCAGCGTCATAGATATGATCACCAGCGTTTTGAACAGGACTAATAACCATACACGCTGAGAACCAGCAACAAAATAACCCCGTTACATGATCCGCCGCAAAAGAGCCCGGTTGAAAGAATTAAACTGAATAAAGAATTTATGGATATGGATAATCCCCATATTCAAATGGCCTATGAGGTATTAAAAGTATTCTTTCTGGAAGCCAAGAAGAATACTGTATTGAAAATATACATTTTGGTGTTTTATTTATAGCGTCAAAAGAAAGAGTTTTTTATGAATATTTAAAACAAACGGGTCTTCATATTCCTGAAGAATATGAAGACCTCGTATAGAATGAAGACGAACTAAAAATATTGACTTCTGCATTCCTAGAAAACACAGGGATACCATTTATTGATGTTCTCCCAGACATGGAAAAAGCTCTATTGAAACATGGTGACATTTATCCTGCCTGGGACGATGGGCATACAATTCTTAAGAAATTAGTTTTTATCTATGCTCTTTCTCTTGTTTTTTGTTTACCATATCTTATCTATACCTATCAGCTTACAGATAAAATATTATCCAATATTTTAGATTAGTTTCTTAATGTAGAGTCTGCAGCAAAATAAAAAAATCTCGGCTTAGTGCTGCACTAAACCCTGTAGGACTTAATCCAGCTGAAATTCATCACGCCAGTTATTTTTCTCTTCCCACTGCGGTTGTTCCTCTTTTTTGAACAGGTAACTTTCTTCTTAAACTGTTACCATAATCATAAGTAATTTTGAATATATTTATTCGGAGCTACTTTTTTCAATAATAATCAAGTTAATCAGAAATATCTTTGAATCATTTTTAGAAAAAATAGAGTTCCAAGGCACGAACTGTTGACTTTGTGGTTTGTTAAAGATACTGATGGTTATGTGAAATGTCAGTATTTCAAACCCGGCCTTAAAACTTCAAGCCGTTTTCTTATCCAGCACCTTTCGGACGGCAAAAGCT
>CAYLYF010000215.1:0-3326 GCA_964387595.1 uncultured Thermodesulfobacteriota bacterium
TTGGAAAACCCCCGGCATTTTTTTTGGCTGGGTGACAATCGCTCAGTTTAGGTATTATATAAAATATATAGAGAATCAGGAGAATGCCATGAAATCCCTTGAGGAAAATATACATCATAGATGATGACATGAACAGCGTTCAACGAATACAGGCAATTCTTAAAAAGAAGGGTTACCAATGTATCAAGGGTTTCACATCTCCCACAGAAAGTTTTGATCTGACCCAGAAGGAGCCCCCGGACTTAGTCATCCCTGATATCATCATGCCGGAAATGAACAGATTTGAACTTACCGAAAAAATAAAAAAATAATGACTTATAAGTGTTTACCAGAACCAGGAGAAATAAAATGATTAAAAAAACATGTTTTACCGCACTGATAACACTGTTCATCATTACCCTGTTCCCTTTTCCTGCCATGGCAGACAGTGTAAGAGATGAGCTAAAAGCGCTGAGAGCAAGAATTGATCAGCTTGAAAAAAAACTGGTCCAACAGGACACAAAGATTGAAAAACAAGAAACCGTGATCGCAGAGCATGACAGCAGTTTTAAGGAACTCGAAGGCATAAAGGAAGTTTTTTCGGGCCTGGAGATCAGCATCGGGGCAACCAGTGTTGTTCAGGGAACGATCGGAAACAACGACAACATCGGACATGATGATACGGACGCGACCTATTCAGTCGACATAGAGATCACCTCACAGATCGGTAAAAACGGAACAGCGCTGCTGTATCTCGAGGGCGGAGAAGGAAATGGTCTATATGATGAGCTCTCCGGTTTTAACGGTTACAATGCCGACGCAACCGGTGATGATGCCGACCTGCAGATCTCTGAGATCTGGTACGAGCACAGATTTAAAGACGGTATGGCTGTGGCAACATTCGGAAAAATGGACGCGACCCGCTGGTTTGACACAAACCTGGCTGCCAATGATGAATGCTCCCAGTTTTTAGCAGATGTTTTTGTCAATAACATAGCCGTTGAATTCCCGGACTATGCATACGGCGCCCGCATGACCCTTTCACCCAATGAGATGTTTGACTTAAGCTTTGGCGCACTTGAAGCGGACAGCGATTTTGAGGATATTTTTGATGAGAATTTCTTAATTGCAGAACTCGGCATCAAACCAAGAATAAAGGACAAACAGGGAAACTATCGGATCTACGCCTGGCACAACTCCGGCGACAAGATGGATCTTGACAACCCGACGGAGATGCGCGATGAAGGATACGGTCTCGGCATGAGTATGGACCAGGAGATCACAAACGCGATAACGTCTTTTGCCCGCATCGGATGGCAGAATGATGACATCTACGCCGTTGAATATGCCTGGAGCCTGGGATTCCAGGTTTCAGGCTGTCTCTGGGGACGCGCTGATGACGTCTTTGGTATTGCCTATGCCCGATCAGAAACGGGTGAAAATTACCGCAACAGTCTGCGCGCTGCCGGCCTCCGAACCGCAGCTGCAGAAGATACTTTTGAAGCATATTATAATTACAGAGTGAACGGCAATGTGAGTATTTCACCTGACATACAGTTGGCTAAAGACATGGCCGGCATGGAAAACACAGACTCCGTATGGATCCTCGGCGTACGCGCACAGCTTGATTTTTAACAAAGCAGATATCACCTCTTAACATGTTTTTATTTATGACAACTGCCCGATGAGAAAGAATATGGATATAACAGACACGCGAAAAATAAATGTAATCCTTTCTGGTTTGATGACCATCACTGACAGAGAGTTTAACTCTATTAGGGAAATCGTGTATGACCGGTTCGGCATTACTCTTTCTGAGGCTAAAAAATCACTGGTGGTAGGCGGACTGCAGAAAGACAAAGCACCTCCGGCAAAACCGGACGCTTGAAAAATGTGAACCGCTCAAAGCGGATTTTTAATCCCTGAGCCACCCAAGGTGGCTTTAATCAAATAAATTTAGTTGGTCGAGCCTTTTATCTTCTTGATCTGGTGCTTTATGTATTCTTTTATTTCTTCATCATCTTTACCGCATGTTGACACAAAGTATCCTCGTGCCCAAAATTTCTATCCGTAAAATTCTTTCTGCGGTTACCAAAATTCCGGGGGAAACCGGGGGACACTTGGGCTACTGCATATTTCGGGAGTATCGATAAAAACATATGTACATGGTCGGGAATAAGATGCCCTTCCTGTACCTTACTTTCTTTCTGTTGGGCCAAGTCACTCAGCACTTCTCCTAAATATTTACGCAAATCTCCGTATAATACTTTCATACGATATTTGGGTATCCAAATAATGTGGTACCTTGCAATCACATTTCGTATATTTTAAACTTTTGATCAGTTCCATTAAAAACCTCCTTTCGGTTAACTTTGAGCAGTTCGCCGAATCTGGAAGTTTTCTTATATTCCCGCATTTGTCAAACTCTATGAGTCCCCTGGCAAAGCCGGGGATTCACACGTGATTATTAAAACCGCATCAGTGTAAATGTTGGTGCATACCCCCAAAACAAAGCGCCGACTTTGTGGCCCATATGGAGGATATTCTGGAGCTTTATTGTTTGCCTTATAATCTGCAAGTTCCGCTGATATGCATGGAAGAACAACCGACTCAGCTGATTAAAGAAACAAGAATACCGATTCCAGCAGAACCCGGCAAAGTTTTTCAATATGATTTTGAGTATGAACGCAATGGAACGGCAGTACATTTTATAGTTACAGAACCCCTGGCCAGGTGGCGCAAAGTGAATGTACGCAGACGCAGAGCAAGCGTGGACTGAGCACAGGAAATCAAACAGTTGTTGGACGGGAATTACCCTGAAACACAAAAAGTTATTTTGGTCTGTGATAATTTTTCTACGCATAAAATTGCTTCATTATATGAAGCGTTTACACCCGTTGAAGCACGTCGCCTTGCTACTCGTTTGGAAATACACTATACCCCCAAACAGGGTAGTTGGCTCAATATTGCTGAGACTGAACTCAGCGTTTTAACAAAACAGTGTTTAGACCGTCGAAAAACCCTAAAATAACGATTTCAGGGTTTACAACTAATTGATTTCACATTATATTATTTTATCAAAGGATACTTGTAATACCCTCTTACGTAAAAACAGGCCAGGGCTCGGCTCTTTTTCACATAACCACGAGCAACCTTATATTACCTCGGTGCAGAATAAATTCCATCGTCGTTTCCAAAACCGTCGTATCAAGTTCAAATTTTACGGGAGCTCCGCACCACGGTGCGGTCGGCACGATTCGCTCCCGTATAAAAAAAGGGCTCTGCCGAATATCCGGCAGAGCCCCTTTTTATACTTTTTTATTAATAGTGAAACAGACCTTACATCA
>CAYLYF010000216.1:0-3289 GCA_964387595.1 uncultured Thermodesulfobacteriota bacterium
CCTGTCTGTCCATTAAAACTTGAAATAAGCAAAATTGGGACAGGCTCTATATATATTTTAACAGTATCAACATTTTAATCTCCTTGACTTATTTATATAAATCAAATATTATAGTCATTCGTTAATATCATAATTGTCCTTCCTGAACGGCACGTCTTTTCGTTTCCCCGTGATAATTTAATAAAAAGATAAACATAAAAATATAAAAATTTATTTTTAAAGGTTTTTATTATGAATATAAAAATATTTAACAATACTCTCCTA
Organism: uncultured Thermodesulfobacteriota bacterium; assembly: GCA_964387595.1. Classification (GTDB taxonomy): domain Bacteria; phylum Desulfobacterota; class WTBG01; order CAIYCZ01; family CAIRTM01; genus JAHEEI01. The sequence continues at coordinate 265 of CAYLYF010000216.1, forward strand.
ATATTTATGTTTGCTGTCTTAATATTAAATACGGTAAGCACCTGCATTTTAACGGTTTGGATGAATGAGGACCGGAAATCTTTAAAAAAGGTTGAAATAGATATTCGGGAACTTAAGGCTAAGCTTGAATCAGAAATAGATCTGCGTGAAAAACTTTATCCCGAACTTAAAAAGTCAGCCGGGCTGTTAAAGAAATATAATCCTGCGCTGGATGACCTGACAACGCTTAAATATGCTTATAAGATATTTCAATGCAGTGATGAAGAGGTCTCCCCTGATATTTTAACCGCCCTTATTGTTGTTGAATCGAGTGCTGATCACAAAGCCGTGAGCAGAAAAGGGGCCCTGGGACTTACTCAGGTAATGCCAAATATCTGGAAATATGATAAGAGTACTCTTATCAACCCATATGAAAATATAGAGGCGGGCTCTTCAATTTTAAAGCATTATGTTAAGCGTTACGGTCTGAAGGGGGGCCTGAGTGCATATAACAGCGGGAAAAAAAGCGGGTCTCCAAGATATGCCAGAAAGGTGATGAGAATAGCAGGCCTGTATTTTTAATGTTTTTTCTTGTAATATTTGATTTTTATAAGTAATATTTTGTTTTTTAAACTAATTATAAAAGAAGTCTATACTTTTGCCGTCTATTTACTTAGCAAGGTTTTTAATCCGGTTATAATTTAACTGATAAATCAGGAGGCAGGCGAATGAGATTTTTAAAAGTTTCTTTGATTATTTTAGTCTTATTTATAACTACTTCTTTTCCGGTTACGGCAGGTTTTGATGTTGCGCCATGGCCCATGTACCAGCATGACATTTTCCAGAACGGGTCAAGTCCTTTTCCGGGTCCTGACGGTCTTTCAAAAGAGTTGCTTAAAAAACAGGTGGGTGCGGTCACTTCTTCGCCTGTTGTAGGCTTCGGAAGAAAGATCTATGTGGGGTCAAGTGATGGCAAAATATATGAGGTCACGCTTGACGGGTCAGCTCCTAAGGTAATTTATACCACGGGTGCTTGTATTGATTCTACTCCAGCAGTAACTGCTGATGGTATGTTGTATGTGGGGTCCAATGATGGCTTTCTCTATGCTGTTGTTCTCAGCACAAAATCTTTGGCCTGGAAATTAAGACTGGGCACAGCTGTAAAATCATCACCGATTGTCACTTCAACCGGTAAAATATTTGTTGTCGCATCAGTAAGTGCGGATGAAGGGGCCCTTTTTCGTATAGACGCAAGCGGCACAATAGACTGGCAGCAGCCGATCGGAAAAGTCAGTGATCCATCTTCTCCGATATTTGATACTGCGGCTCCGGCAGTTGATATGGCTGGCAATGTATATATAACATCAGGTGATACAATAAATGGTTATAAATTATCTGCTTTTAGAAACAACGCGTCTGGAACATTGATTAATGAAAAGCTTTTTGCTGATGAGATGATAACTTCTTCACCGGTAATTGGTTCCGATGGGTCAACCGTATACATTGCGACTATGAATCTTGATTTGTCTGGTTTTGACATTAAAGATATTGCTAATCTTAATTTTTCATCTTTAAGGGCTTATTATATAAATGGTGTCGGTGAGCTTGTAGAAAAATGGTCGTATACTCCTAAATTTCCGATTACCGGACTGGCTGTTGCTCTTATTGATACCGCAGGCGAGGTGCTTGATATTGAGGACCTGTCACAAAATATCCCTACAGCCTTTTTATCCGCGCCTGCGGTTGGAATTGACGGGGACCTTTATATCGGCTGCGCTGTGGGTGCTCTTTTCTGTATTGATAAACAGGGGAAACAAAAATGGGTGACTCCCCTAATGAATGTTAACTCTATTATCTCGGGTATTTTAGCTAACCCTCAGAGCTTTATGGATGATCTGGAGACGGACCCGATGGCGGTGCTTAAATATATTAATCCGATTATGACTTCACCGATTACAGACGGGGATGACGGTGCTTATTACAGGATATATGTGAGGTCCGGTAATACTGTTTTTGCTTTTAAAAATAGTGGAGAGGAGATAGGAACAAAATTTCAGGCGGGTGAAGCAGATATTGAGGATAACCTTCAAAGACTTTCCTGCCTTGCCCTTGGCGGTGACCGGGTGATTTATCTTTCTTCAACAGATGGAGATATTTATGGTATTGGCGCTGCTGATTCAAATCATAGTATCTCAGGCACAATAAGCGGTGATTCATCTGTTACAAATATTGAAGTGTACTTAACAGGTCCTCAGGTTGGTTCGGTAATAGTAGATGCCGGACAGCAGTATGAGTTTAATAACCTTATGCGTGGAAATTATATTGTATCACCGATAAAGGCCGGAGTTGAATTTTCGCCGAGTGGAAAGATCATAAATAATCTTAACGGAGATGTTACTCAGGATTTTACCATTTCAGGAGATGTCAATGTCCCGCCTGAAATTACGGCTTATCTTGACCCGCCTTTTTTGTTCCCCGGCACAGAGGTTCTCATGGTGGTTAATATAACCAGTCCGGGAACCGGAACAGTTGATTCAGCGAGTTTTGACCTGAGCTCTATTGGAGGTTCTTCAAGTGCCGCTGGTGAATTGAATCCCTTAGCAGGCGGAAGCTATTGTTTCGCATATGATGTTCCTGGTGATACTACCCCGGGTTTAAAAGAGATCATCATTAGCGTTAAGGATTCAAACGGTCTGGTGGTACAAGAGGTCTTAACACTTGATGTGATAAATATGCTCCATGAGCTTGTTACAGATACCTCTGTCCATTATGTAACAAATGATTTTGAAGGTCAGACACTTGTTCTTACCTATTACAGTTCGGGAGGTGATCTTTTACTCCAGGTATTTGAACCGTCGGACAGTTCAATTACACCCAGTTACTCATCCACTACACCCTATGAATTCATCATGACTTCTACCGAGAATGTATCTTTTGTTTATAATGCGGTTGCGGGAATATGGAAATATGTACTATCTGTGCCATCGGTGTCCACAAGAGTCAACGGATCAAGTCCTTTGGTTTCAAGAGAGGGTACGGTTGAAAC
>CAYLYF010000217.1:0-3125 GCA_964387595.1 uncultured Thermodesulfobacteriota bacterium
GAGAGTGCTATGGCTGTCCCTTAACCGAGGTGTCCGTTTTACTGGGGGAAGATCAGATCTGTGTTTGTATGCCGCCTTTTATGCTATTAATTATATTTTACGTTGCTTGACATCATCAGATCATTTGATGAGAAAGTAAATATCCACGGCTAAAAGCCGTGTCCTTATGTTGGTCCCCAAAGGGGACCGTAGAAAAATCGGGACGAGTTTGTGACGCCGACCGCAAAAAAACTTATAACAAGGGAATCCCGTTTTACGGGACCGGACATAGGGTGCCTTTTCTTTGTTACTTTCTTTGGAGCAAGCAAAGAAAGTAAGACAAATATTTTTTTAAAAGAATTCGCCTAATCCCCGAAATGCTAAAAGCTTTTCGGGTCGCACGGCTAAAAGCCGTGGTTTAATCTTATAATCTATTAAGTGTACTCTATTTGAAATTCCTAAGGAAACACCTTTTCCGCTATATCAGGCAGCTCTTCTTTAAGCTGTTCTTTACTATCAATCATAATATCACCCGGCAGACCGCAGAGATCTTTATTGCTGATCCATTTAAAGAGAATATCAATTTCAGCTTCATCCAGTACTCTGGCTGGCGGATAAACCTCTTTGCTTTTATTTCGATACTGCGGGCTGTGAAAGTAGAATGCGCCCTGCCAGAAGCTGTTGAATTTCGTATTGCCGTCTGTCCCTTCAATATTCATTTTGACAGCTTTGGCCGCATTATATCCGCAGCCAAAGGCGCCCTTGATCGCGGCTTCAGCAAAGGCGGCGTTGTCACCGCAGCAGATCACTTTCCCTTTGGCCGGTTCCCAGACCGGCGACCGCAAAGACATATTACAGCCCAGCTTATCCACTATCTTTGAGGCGGTAAACCACGAAGCAAAGGGAGAGTCTTTCATAAATCGTTCCAGTAGATCAGGCAGGTTCATTTTGAGAAAATTGGGCGCAGCCATGATGATCTGAAATTTGTTGTCTATCCAAAGGCCGACCGGGACTTCTCCGGGGTAGATAGACGGTGCGCACAGTTCCAGGTGGGTGGACTCGGGAAACGGGCTGTCGATGCCATCCAGGATGTACGCCAGCAGTTTGATTTGCGGCCCAAGGTCAGAACACCCCTTCACAAATCCCAGTTTTCTGATCAGCGGTGAAAATGCGCCGTCTGCCAGGACCATCTGCCTGGCTGTTAAGGTTTCTTCGTTTCCGTTAAAACTGACTTTAACTTTGACCCCATCTGAATCTTCTTCGGCGTCAATACATTTGGTTCCGCACCTGATGTCACATCCTGCTGCGATACATTCATCAGCCAGACCCTGCTGCAGGATGCCTTTGTCTATCTGGAACCCGTAAATGTATTCGCTGGATTTAAGCGTATTAAAATAATGGCAGGATGGTGAGACCCAGCTTTCATTATGGTAACACCTGAGCGGCCCCCGATAATCGACACTTACGTCTTCTTCAAGGTTATTTAAATGAAAGCGGTGGTTTTGTTCGTTGATCTCAAAAGATATGGTAACCGGATTGACCTTAATGTCGGTGGGTTTTTTAGCTGAACTGAAACCGCTGTCGCCGGTACGGATCAGCTGGCTGCAAAATCGTCTTACGTTGTTAATTTCCTTTCGCTGCTCAAGAAGCAGTACTTTCAGTCCATCCCGTGAAGCCGTCCGGGCCGCCATTAAACCGGCCGGACCGGCGCCAATTACTATCAGGTCATATTTCATTTTGATCCCCTCAATTTATAAAATTTGATACCCTTATTTTCAAGATGATTACATCATATCCTTTTAGAATTTGTCAAAGAAAAAAATAATCACCGCCCACTTCGCTCGAGTCACGGAGGACACAGAGTAGGTCTTGGTGTTATTGCAGGAACGGATGTTTCTCATATAGCACCGCAGTCTAAGAGGGTACCCCTGTTAATGAAAGATCTTTTTGCCTATCTGAAGAATAATAAGAAGGAAAATCCATTTATAAAAAGTTCAGTGTTTCATTATGAGCTTGAATTCATTCACACCTTTTCTGATGGTAACGGGCGAATGGGTCGACACTGGCAAACGCTTATTTTAAAAGAATTTAATCCCGTATTTTTTTGTGTTCCATTGGAGTCTGTAATAAGAGAACATCAGCCAGGTTATTATGATGCGCTTGCGAAAGCAGATAGTGCAGGGGAGTCTACTGTATTTATTGAATTCATGTCTGAAATTATTTACCGATCACTTGAGGGTTTTTATAATGAATTCCGTCCTCCGGTTACCCCGTCTCTCTTTATGGTCTATCTTTTAATTAAAGGTCAAACGTAGACCTGACCCTGCACCTCGAGGGGTATTGAGTATACTGGCCACCATAATTGAACCATGTTCAGTAACTGCATATGGTTTTGTTTTGGAAAACTTAAGGGTTGGAAGGTGGTCACAATTTGCGACCACCTCTGTCTTCTCTTTTGTGGTAAGCTGAAACATGAAGTCTTTTGGAAAACGATCTTTGTTTCTCTTTATCTGTTTATTAAGCCTTTTTGTTGTCGCACCATATAATTTTGCCAGATTTGCATCAAGGATGACCTTCTCACCCCGGATCAGTAAAATTCTGTTTTAATTAATTCTACGGATTCAATCTCTTTTTTCATTTATATCCCATATTTTCTTTGCCTGCCCTGTGGAATTTATTATTAATTTCATCAGGCTTTTCTGTGGTTCACCCTGTGTATTGATTTTCAAACACTCATATATAAATAATCATACATTTAGTGAAATGAATCAGGACTAAATATAGTCAAAAACACGAGAAATTCTCCTGAGAGTTTTTATTCCTGAGGGAGACAATAATTCCGATTAAAATCGGAATTATTGTCGATCATTTATGGGGTGAAGAGCCGGTTTATACGGTACGCATTCCATTTAATACTCTGGCCGCCATAATTGCGCCTTCCTCAGTAAATGCGTATGGCTTTGTTTTGGAAGACTGAAGGTCTGAGAGGTGTTCGTAATGTTCGGCCAGCGTGGCTTTTTCTTTTGCGTTAAGCTTAAACATATAGTCTTTTGGAAAACGATCTTTGTTTTGTTTCACTTCATCCTTTAGTCTTTTTATTGTGACGCCATAATGTTTTGCCAGATCTGAATCAAGGATGACCTTTT
>CAYLYF010000218.1:0-3016 GCA_964387595.1 uncultured Thermodesulfobacteriota bacterium
ATATTATTTATCGCTAACCTTGACTTTTGACTACCTCAGAAAGGGTATCTGAAGTTATCTGGACTCCGGGGGACGCTGTAATCCTTTATTTTTAATCAATGATTCAGACTCAGCATATTGAGACATTAATTAGCTTATTGTTAAATTTAGACTGCCTTGAAATTTCTTGTTTTTCACGTTATAGACATAGATATAAAGGCCCCATTTATTCCTATAACTAAAAGCTCATCACATATTGTAACTTTAAGTTGTATTGATGATTATTGTGTAATAAAAAATCGAGAATAAAAATGGAAAAAGAACTCTTAAAAAAGAAAAAATATATAAATATATTTCACAATCTCACCACTGCTTGGTTAATCTTAATAGCTTCTTTAATGTTAACTGCGGGAGCGTATTTTCTTTCGGCCTCCTTTGTTCAACAACGAGTTGAAGATCGATTTTCTTTCAGAGCGATTGAAATTGAAAGCGCGATTAAAGACCGTTTAGGGATTTATGAGCAGGTACTATGGGGAGGAGTAGGGTTATGGAACTCTTCTAAGAGCGTCACCAGGCAGGAATGGGCAAATTATATGGAATCCTTAAAAATCAATCAGCATTGGCCGGGGATTCAGGGGATTGGCTTTAGTATTCCGGTACAACTTCAAGAAAAACAATCGCATATCGAAAAAATCCGCTCTGAAGGCTTCCCTGAGTATCTCATCAGACCTGAAGGTACAAGGGATCTTTATTCAGCGATTATCTATCTGGAACCTTTTGATTGGCGTAATCAACGCGCTTTTGGATACGATATGTGGTCAAATGAAATGAGGCGTAAAGCAATGACGCGCGCTCGTGATGAAGGAGTAGCAGCAACTTCTGGTATCATCACTTTAGTACAAGAGACAAAAGAAGATATCCAAAGAGGATTTCTTATGTATTTACCTGTCTATCAAACAAAAACTATACCGATAACCCTTAAAGAGAAGAGAGAACGTTTCATAGGGTGGGTCTATGCCCCTTTTCGAGCCGGGGATTTGATGAAAGGAATTGTGGGACCAGAAGATCCAAGTATCGAATTTAAAATCTTTGATGGTGAAACCCTATCTCAGGAAGCACTTCTTTTTGACAGTAACTCGGGACATCATTTAAACCAACCTCACCATTTTCAGAAAACGGTAAGAATCACACTTCAGGGACGACTTTGGACAATACAGTTTAATCCACTCGATACGTCTTCAGAAAACTCGGAAAAGCATTTACCCCTTCTTGTAGCACTGGCTGGAGGTTTTGTAGATATTCTCCTGTTTTATGTTATTTTTTCCCTTTATTTCATCAACAGGAGGGCGGAAACCATCGCTGAAGAAATGACTCAAGAGTCAAGGAATACTAATGAAAAACTGATCGTGATCAATACGGATCTAAAAAAAACAACAGTTTCCAGAAATTACATGGATAGCATTCTCCAATCCATGACCGATACCCTCATAGTTATCAGTTATGACGAGACGATTCAATCTATGAACCAAGCCACTCTTAATCTGCTAGGTTATGAAGAACCTGAACTTATTGGAAAATCCATAAGAGTGGTCATAACTGAAGAAGAAAAAGAATTGGGATTGTTCAGTGGAACTGGCTTGAAAAAGCTAATCGAAAAAGGCACTGTTCACGGGGTTGAAATGACTTACACCGCAAAAAAGGGTCGTAAGATTCCCATGCTATTTTCTGGCTCTGTGATGAAGGATAAGGAAGGTACTTTCTTAGGGATTGCCTGCGTGGCACTTGACATCACCGAACGCAAGCAGACTGAAGAAAAGTTAAAAAAGAGCGAGAATAGATTTCGTTCAATGTTTGAAAATCATAGCGCCGTGATGCTGCTTGTAGAACCTGATAGTGGTAAAATCCTGGATTCAAATAACTCTGCAACTAACTTCTATGGCTATACTCGAAAAGAAATTACTTCTATGAACATTTCAGATATTAATACTTTAGAATCAGAGGAAGTTAAAAAGAAAAGAAAACTGGCTGAAGCAACAGAGGTTAATTTATTCTATTTTAAACATCGTTTAAAAGACAATACTTTGCGTGATGTTCAGGTGCATTCTACTCCCATCGAATTCATGAATCATAAAATATTATTTTCGATAGTTTATGACATTACTGACCGTAAACTAGCCGAGAATAAGATTATCGAAACAAAACAATTTTATGAAAGTATAATCGAAGGAGTTCAAGACGGCATCTGGGTTACAGATGAAAATGATGTAATTTACTTTGCAAACAAAGCAATGGGGATTATCGCAGGTATTCCACCCGTAGAAATCCAGGGGAGTAATGTTTTAAAAGACTTTTCTAAAGAAACCACAGAGGATTTGATTGATTTCTACAATCAAGCAAAGAAAGATAAAAAACCTGTTTGGTATGAGATAGGATTGAAAACACCTTCAAATCGGAATACATGGCAAAATGGCTGGCTTATCCCGCAATATAAAGATAACGCTTTTATGGGAATTATTTGTACTATCAATGACATAACAAAACGAAAAGAAGTGGAGGACGAAAAAGATGCCTATAGGGAATTTCTAGATTCAGTTCCGGGCTATGGCTTTGCTAAAGATATCAATTCTACATATCTAAGTGCTACCCGTCCTTTTTGTGATTTAGTGAAAATTCCATATGATCAAATTAAAGGAAAAACAGATTATGATATTTTCCCTGCTGACCTAGCTAAGATATACATCAACCAGGACAAGTGTGTAATGGCTACGGGGAAACCTCTTGTAGTTGAAGGGGTAACTATTGATGCGAATACCAACCAGCGATTTGTTGTGCTTATTAGAAAACATCCCTCGTTTGACAAAAATGGCAACGTTACCGGTATTTATGGTATGAGTTTTGATATTACTGAGATTAAACAGGCAGAGAAGGAACACGAAAGATTGCAGAACCAGTTGCAGCAAGCCCAGAAGATGGAATCTGTGGGCCGACTGGCTGGAGGAGTGGCACACGATTATAACAATATATCCAGTATCATCAT
>CAYLYF010000219.1:0-2973 GCA_964387595.1 uncultured Thermodesulfobacteriota bacterium
TGGGGGATTTTGACCCGGCCACAGGTGGGGGATTTTCAAGTGGCCATCGGGGATAAATGTCACAACATCACATTTGCTTAATTTTGTTAAACAAAGGCATTACTATGTCGTCGACATTAAAGTACATTTCAAGCTACCCAACTGAGCTACAACAGCAGATTCGGCTAATGATCGATGAGGATCGCCTAGCTTCGTTCTTGCTCGCAAAGTATCCCACGCCGCATGATATTGCTAATGATAAAGCGTTGAGTGAGTATGTTATGGGGCTAAAAAATCATTATTTAAAGAAGTCAGGCCCTCTCAGCAAAATCGTTTTCGACAATAAAATTCATGTCATCAATAATGCTCTTGGGCTACATTCTTATGTATCCCGAGTACAAGGTGGCAAATTTAAAAGTAAAAATGAAATACGTATCAGTACGGTTTTCAAAAAAGCCCCACAAGCGTTTTTATCCATGATTACCGTGCATGAGCTGGCACACCTGAAGGAAAAAGATCATGGCAAGGCTTTTTATCAGCTTTGCCGGCATATGCTGCCCGATTATTACCAGTTGGAGTTTGATATGCGCCTATATCTTATTCAGCTGGAGTTAGCTGGCGCCATCTATACGTAAGTTTGGCATATCAAGCTGCGCTCAGCAAAATTAGCCGGGGTCGCCTATGATAAAGTAAACCAAGAGCAGACCCCTTTTCTTTAGTTCTTCCGGTAAGTCTACAACGTCTCCTAACCCTGAGCTTGTCGAAAGTGTCGAATGATGTTAGACTGGGAATTATGTTTTTACAACGGGCCCAACGGGCCGGTTTGTGTCGCGTTAGCACTGACCACAGGGAAGCATAAGCGATATAAGCCATGAGAGCAAACTTAATTACCGGGAAACCCCACACTATGTGTGGAGAGGTTCACAACCTGCAACTATCAACTGACAAGTCACTAATGGTCAATGGCAGACTTGACCCCTTGCCTTAGCTCCTTGCCTTAGTTTTGCTGATAATACGGGGTAAAGGGTAAGCGGGGTAACAGCCTGTGAATATTTGACCCCAAACTCCAAATTCATAATCTTTTTAAGGGTAGGATTACTATGCAAAAAAAATGGGACTTAATAATTCCGAGGCTGAAGAAAAACATTACCCCTGTTTTTTTTATAGTTTTTGTTTGTTGTCCTTGTTTAATTAATGCTCAGGAAAGAAAGTTAATCGGCAATCCTGCGGCAATTTATTGTACAGAAATGGGATATCAATATGAAGTCAAAAATGATCATATTGGTAATGAATTCGGCGTCTGTATTTTTCCTGATGGAAGTGATTGCGATGCCTGGGATTTTTTCAAAGGTAAGGCTGGTAAATCATTCTCATACTGCGCAGAAAAGGGGTACGATACGGAAATTAAAAGAACTATTAAAGGAAGCTATTATACAGAATCTGCTTTATGCAGCCCCAGGTCTAATCGTGTCAGAAAAGCGGAAGAAAAAATCCTCATGCTTGACTTAATGAAAAAGAATCAGGAGCCTATTGCTGAAAAAATAATTTTGCCCGGAAAATCGGCAAATGAGAGAAAAATACCAAATGAAAATATAATCAATAAATCTTTCAGGATGGATGAAAATCTTCCCGCATCTTTTGACTGGCGCGACAAGGATGGGCACTCATATATTGGGCCGGTTCGCAATCAGGGTGATTGCGGGGCCTGTTACTCCTTTGGTGCAGTTGCCGCAGCAGAAGGCAGATATAATTATGCGACCGGAAGCTATGATGATAATTGCGCTGATTTTTCAGAAGCTTTCCTGGCCTGGTGTCTGGGAGGTCTTTCGAAGTACTCTCCTAATTTTTATGGTTGTGAGGGAGCTGATTATTCGTATTCTGAACTTACGGCCATAACTGAGGAAGGAATTACATGGGAAACTAATTACCCCTATACTGGAGATGAACCGGAGAGCTGTAATTACCAGGATGATCCGCTTATTTTCTTTGATTCCTGGCACAGAATAGACAGTCTCGATATAGATGGAATAAAAAAGGCTCTCAGCACCTACGGTGTATTAGATGTTGCGGTTTACGTTACAGATGAGTTTGAGTCATACGCGAGCGGGGTTTTTATTAATGATGATAGGGCCTGTCTGGATGGTGCATACACCACAACAAATCACGCGGTTTCTTTAGTGGGCTGGGGAAATGATGCCGTCGGTGGAGATTACTGGATCTTACGTAATTCCTGGGGGGCTTCCTGGGGAGAAAACGGTTATATGCGAATTGGTCTTCGATCTGCCAGTGTTGCTTGCGCAGGGGCTTATTTAATTGCCTGTACAGATAGTGACTCTGATGGATATTATAAAGAACCAGGCTGTGGTTCGGATGTAGACTGTAACGACAGTGATGCGTCTGTTTATCCCGGAGCAATTGAAGTTTGTGATGATCAAGACAATAATTGTGATGGGGAAATTGATGAGGGGGAGGTGTGTTGCTCTATTAGCCCTTATGAAAGTATTGTTTCTTCCGGCTGGCTTTTGCCTCGTTATACAGTTGTTATTTTAACAGGCCCAAAAGAAAAAAGATTTTCTTTTGAAGATACTGCGGAATTTGATTCAGATAAGATAATGAATATTATTTCTATCCCATTTTTAAATATGCTGTTTGCAAATGTATTTGTGTGGCCTGGAGGCGGCCCTGGTTTGGGTGCGGGCTTTGAGGATATAGCTGTGACAGTCGGAGAATGTGAAGGTGTTTTGCGGTTGATGTCTGACTGGCTGCCATAATTTCTACTTTATGATTGAAAAAGCCATCGGATACCATACGCTCGATAAGGTCAAATCAAAGGGGTCACACATGAAATGTAAAATCAAGACATAACTTTCCTTTTCCCTGAAAAGTTATTTTTTTGACCTCACAGGACGACCTTACAATTTTTTGTCAAGTTAAAGATATGATCTTACCCCAGTTTGACGGACACTTCAGAATGTATACAATAGAAGTGAAAGG
>CAYLYF010000220.1:0-2959 GCA_964387595.1 uncultured Thermodesulfobacteriota bacterium
TCTTTCACTCTGAGGGTTTTTTTTTAGGCTGAAAATCGCTCAGCTTAGGTTTATGTAACCTTGCAATTTCAGTAGTCAGCAAAAGTCAACAGTTGCGATAGGACCTTCAAATAATTTTCTTTCTAAACTGTTACCATAATCATAAGTAATTTTGTATAGATTTCTTCGGTGTCAAACACTGCTTGATGCAAAAAGCGAAAATAATAATATCGTAATCACCATTTGAATGATCCAGCCGATAATGCAAACACCAACAGCACGAATAGTGCTGCTATAATCAAGGGCTTGTCGAACGGCAACAACCATAGCAACGAGCATCCATATTCCGGCAACCAAATTAACAATTAAGTTCAATCCTGGAATAATGCCCAAAATCCGGATTATCCCGGGAGAACTTGCAAAACCGATGGTCCTCAACAACTCACCATGATCAGCCTTGGTCTGGGGTTCTGCTAAAAACTTAGTGCCGATAAAGTAAGTCAGATAAGCCCAGATATACCACCCAATAAGTGCTGCGATTGTCCCTGTAAAGATACCGACTACACCGGCTTGTCCTATGCTTCCAATCCCGGCGGCAATACTAGACAGCACAACCACCGCCATTGCCTGACCAAAAAATCCCTTGTCAGCCTCTACTTTTTCATAAAAGTTTACATCCAACTTAGCAGCCCGGATCATACCATCAAATAATTGATTCATTGTAGCCTCCCTTCAAATCTATTAATTAACATTAGCCCTACCCATCAACCTTCTCTCTAACAATCACCACTAGTTTTTCAAGATCCTTGTTTTTCAGCTCCATAAGAAAATCAAGTTCTTCCTGGGTTTCTAAAAGCCCTTGCAGTATTATAATCAATTTCTTTTGGTCGTAGGGTTTGTTTTGTTTCATTGAATTTGTATATCACAAAACAAGATAATGTTTCAATAATAAGAAAAGATGGTGTTCTGTGAAGAATACGAAAATAGTTTTTTAAACGAGTGGCCTGAAGACGGTTAAAGAAGGCTATTACATCAGAACTTGATCACCAAGGATTCAAATGAGTGGAGAAGCCCTCCAGTCTCCAGGGAGATCTGTGAGGGCTTAATTCAGTTAATCAGGAGTAACATTAACAAACACTATTTTTAAAGGAAAGGTCTGGCACGGAATGTTGACTATTGGTTTTGTTAAGGTTGCGAATGGAAAAAATAAAGGCGGGGTTATCTCTCTTCAACTTTTTTCTTCATCTTTTCAATTGCTTCTTTTTCCCATTCAGGTGGATCGGAGCGAGGACGCCATGCTGCATACCGCTCAGGTACCGGTGTTGTCGCATCGATAATCATCTGCTCACCGTTCATCAAAGCATGATTTCCCCTGGAGGATAAGCCGAGCATTATGTCAATCCCCGGCATCCCATCCTTCATGATAACCGCGTCGGTAACGGGCTTTGACAGCATCCCCAGAGCCCACAGTACATCACGGCCGTTATGTGGATCAATATCGGGTCCCACAACGAGAATATACGGTGCTGAAACATGAACACCGTAAGCGGCAAGGGCCATACCAACCTTCTTGCCATAGGACGGGAAGGGTTTTTCCGTGCCGTCAACCTCAAGTTGAATCACCGTCACAAGGGGTCCAGAAAGCAGTGCTACATCCTTGACAAAAAAGCCAAGCCCGCGCAAATGGTTTATTGCCTCGGCTTCTAGATTAAGGCAGGCAAGACCGGAATGGGTACCCTCCTGGCCATGAAGGCCGCCGCTGGAAGACAGGCTGGCGGTCCACAGGGGTTTCCTCCGGTGGGTAATGCACTGTACTTTGAATACCGTGTAAACTCCGCCGCCAACTATATATGGAATAAAATTATCATCCCCGGCAAATTCAGGCAGCTTTTCACCTTCTGGAAGAAACTCTCCTTCAAGGACCCAGTGGCTGTGGGCTGGAACGTACAGACCGGGAATTGTTTCCGACTCAACCACGTCCACCGCTTCTCCCCGAAAGCCACCCAGCAGGTTATATTCATCTCCATTTTCAGGCCACGGCAGGGTTTTGAGTGCCGCAACGATATGCAGGTCGGGCGGAGAGCCGAACACGAAAGCACCCGGCACGGGCTTGTTCTGATCAAGATGCCTGAGATACCAGCGGCTTGTGTTTGTCGGCCGGGTACCGCCCCGGGATATCGCTGCATACATACATGTTTTTACCCGTTCCTCCGGGAAAGGCTTTGCAGGATCGGCATTTTGCCATTCATACTGCCCGACCCTGATTTTCCCCAGGCTGTGGGATCCGGTATCCGGGTCATGAATAATGGCTGTCCCGTTAAAGCCGCTCCACAGGCACTGATGAAACTCCACCCACACGCGGGGTATATTGCTTCTCAGGTCGACGGACTGGCCGGAAATGATTACCTCCTTGCACGGTGCGGTCGCTTTATCGACTTTTAGTGGCTTTATCCTGTTATTAGGGATATCGATTATCTTCCGGCACAGGTCATCCTTTGTTGCAAAACCCATCCCCCTGAGAACCCGCTGCCCGGATGGCCACGGATTGACGATTACCGGTATGTCAGGACGGTTGTCAACGGGATTCTCGAGTATACCGATGGGTTTTCCCGGCAGGCTGTGAAGGTAGCGCGAAACAGCGCGCATCTCTGTTTCCGGCTGTTTCCCGGGGATACCGTTTCCAATGGGAACGATACTGGAATAATCACCGCATTTGATAGGTGAATTAATTCTCACAACATTGCCGATACGTTCTTCATCGTTCAGCCAGTCTTCAAAACTTTTATATGGATAAGCCATCTGTTTTGCCTCCTAGTTAACAAAAAAATACGCGTACGTGCTGACCTGTCCCCCAGAAACTGAAGCATTTACAAGTTAGTGATTTCGTCAATACGAATATTTATTACAATTATTATGCTCAACATTCTGATGGTTATATGAAATGAAACATTGAGTTTTTGATTAGCCTTTTATAGCAGCA
>CAYLYF010000221.1:0-2936 GCA_964387595.1 uncultured Thermodesulfobacteriota bacterium
GGTGGGGGATTTTCAAGTGGCCACAGGTGGGGGATTTTGGGTGGCCATCGGGGTATGACAATTTAAATTTCAGTTTTGAAACACTATGCTTTAATAAGTTAATCTATTCATAAACTATATACGGCTTTATTCTTTATTTTTTTAAGGTTTAAGACCTGATTTATTTTTGTTTCATCGACTAATAACTTTTAGACTAGAGATTGTCAAGATAAAATTGAATACGGTCAAAAATAAAATAACTTAAAATGTTATTTGTAATTAACAACAAGCTTAATTGAATACTTATAATGTTGCTTTCAAAAAGCATTAATTACAATATCTTGACCTGAGTCATGCAAAATAACTGCAATTAATAAATAATAAAGAATAATCAGCAGGTTTCTTTAACTAACTAAATTTATAAATAAATTAATTATTGCTATAAATTGTGTTTTAAATTGCTAAAAATGCAAATAAAAAAGAGGTGCATTTTAAGCACCCCTATTAACTTCCTTATTCCGATGTGATCGGAGTCGGGCAAGGGGCGCCTTTTCTTTGCATCGTTGAGTCACCTGAAACCGGGGCGACCGCTACAGCTCTTTGGGGCGAACAAAGCAAAAGATGAAAGAAGTTATTTCCTCAATGTCGCAAGACCGCCCTCCTGACCACAATTAAGCATGAAAATTTAACTTGAAATATTAAATTTTCATGCTATATATAAGGCATGGATATTAAAAGAACATCTAAAATCAATGAGTTAGAAGAAACATTAGAATATTCTCCTGCAGCCGCTATTTTAGGGCCGAGACAATGCGGAAAAACAACGCTTGCACATCAATTTGCACAAGAGTTTGAAGGTGAAGTGCATTTTTTTGATCTGGAGAATCCCGCAGATCTTGTATTGCTTGATAATCCCAAACTTTCTTTGGAGCCATTAGAAGGGCTTATCATTATAGATGAAATTCAAAGGGCCCCGGATATTTTCCCTGTTCTCAGAGTCCTGATCGATAAATATAAAAACAAAAAATTTCTTATTTTAGGGAGTGCTTCCAGGGACCTTCTGGCTCAGAGTTCAGAGTCTTTGGCCGGACGTATCTGCTATCATGAATTAAGCGGGTTTACCCTTGATGAGATCAAAGAGAGTGATCTGTCAAAAAGGTGGAACCGCGGCGGGTTCCCCCGTTCATTTCTGGCAAACAGTGATAACAGTTCCTTCAAGTGGCGTCAGGATTTTGTATCCACTTTTTTAGAAAGAGATATTCCGACCCTGGGGATTAATATTCCGGCAAAAACAATGCGCAGATTCTGGCAGATGTTATCGCACTTTCATGGAAAGATATTTAATGCCAGTGAAATTGCCAGAAGTATTAATGTGTCAAATGTGACCGCACAGAGATATCTGGATGTCCTTTCAGGAACTTTCTTGATCAGGCAATTACAGCCCTGGTACTACAATACGAAAAAACGCCTGGTAAAAAGCCCCAAAATATTTTTCAGGGATGCAGGGCTTTTCCATGTGCTTCTGGATCTGAAAAACGGTGAAGCGCTTCGTAAAAGTCCTTATCTTGGGGCATCCTGGGAAGGGTTTTGCCTTGAGCAGGTGATAAGGTGTTTGAATTTAAAAGAAGAAGATTGCTATTTTTGGGCCGTTCATACCGGTGCGGAATGTGATCTTGTTTTTCAGAAAAACGGCGCGCTTTACGGGGTGGAGGTTAAATATCAGGATGCACCGAAAGTTACCCGGTCAATGCACCGTGCGATTAAAGAACTTTCCTTAAAACATTTATGGGTCATTTATCCCGGTGACCGCCCATATAAACTGGAGGATAATATCAGTGTCGTTCCTTTAAGTAATTTAGCTCTGATAAGAGATGGTTTTTAGTTACTCTCCGACCCGTATCTTTTGTCGCGCTGTAGTTTGACGTAAGCGGAAGCATCCAGCATCTGCCTTTATGCTTTTTTAAATCCCATTTTGACCATGCTGATGATTGAGGGTTTTTTGGGGATGGGTCGAAGGGAAACGCTCTCCTGTCCGCCATAGCTTTATGCGTCGGTGGATCAAGCGTAGCGCTCCTTAAACACCAGCTGATTGCTGGAGTTTAATTGTTTTTCCTTGCATAATTCCTTTTGTATTTATAAAGTTCTATATAATATCATTACTGTCCAAAATAATTTAAAATAGCCGTTTTGGACAAGCTAAGTGTCTGATTTTACTTTACAGACTATCATTATTGAAAACAGGTTGTCATTATGTTTCATATGCTGTCCAAGATAAAATGACAGTTGCAAAGACCCAAATACATCCAGAAAATGGATCAAAAGCCCTAAAAATGGGCCATTGAGATGCGTTTGTTTGTGCTTATGCTTTAAAATCAGAACCTAATGAGAAATATGCTGTCCAAATTAAAACCTGTTTTGGACAAGAGTGATAAAATATATACTAAATTATTTTAGTATGCTAATTAATTTTATGCTCAGATATTTAAGAAATGTTGTGGAGGGGACAATATGACTACAGGCAAAACGATTTAAATCTTTTTACCAGAGGGTAATCCCAGAAGTTTAAAAATAGCTGAAATCACAAGCCGGAATGTTCAGGCAATAGCTATTCTACGTTATAAATTAAATTAACTAAAAAGGGCTAAAAAAGTTAATGGTCAAATGTAGACCTGCCCCCTTTTGGTTCTTTATATTTCTCATATTGTTCATCTATAAGAATCAATTATTTAAGGAAAGACCGACATGAAAAAAACTTACCAAAGATTAATCATTGCTTGTCTGCTGATCAGTTCCTTTATCTTTTTGTGCGGAATTAATGGCTGTGAACAGATCAGTGGAATTGTGGACGGAGATGTACAGAAGAATGTGACCCTGACCCTGTCAGGAAATTCAGATGTCACAACGAGTTATTGTCAAATGTTGTGTTTAGAGGTTTAGGCGGCGATCCTTTCAACTCC
>CAYLYF010000222.1:0-2847 GCA_964387595.1 uncultured Thermodesulfobacteriota bacterium
ATGTTATCTAAAGTAATATTTACCAACCAAATCATAAAGAGTTTTGATTCAGGCTTAAAATCAGATTGTAATACTGAAAGGGGGATTTTTCGGATGTCGGGAAAATTAAAGAACTTTGGATTTTGGCTGTCCAAAACCTTTACTACCAGTGAAAACAAAAATAAACAATGGCCTTATGTGCCTGGAAAGTATTTTGTAAACAATTCAAATGCCCCGGTTGCTGTCACCACTTTGGGGAGTGTAAAGTTTGCTAAAGAGATCAGTAAAGCTGCTCCTGATCAGCTGTGTGTTGTGGGTAAGCTAGAAACAGAAAATATTGGCATTGAAAAAATTATAAAAAATATTATTTCTAATCCATCCCTTCGATTTTTATTAATGGTTGGCAAAGACTCCCCAATGCACCTGCCCGGTGCTACGCTCAAAGCACTCTTCAAAAACGGCATTAATGAGAATGGAAAAATTATTGGTTCTCCAGGAATGCGTCCGGTATTGCCGAATACCACGGTTGACGAGGTTCACCGATTTGCTGATCAATTAGTGCTTGTCGATATGATTGACTGTATGGATGTTTATAAGATTTTTAAAAAAATAAAAGCGCTTGCTTCCGTTTCGCCAGGTTTGTATAAAGTACCTGCTCTATCTGAGGAAATTAATCCAGTAATCACACCAACAGTTTCTGCAGTTTACCATGATCCAAAGAAAATCAAACTGGATAAAGCCGGTTACTTTGTTATATATATTGAAAATTCAGATATTTTAGTAGAGCACTATAGCAACAAAGAAAAGTTGCTTCATGTTATTACTGGCAATAATGCAAGAGAGATATATCTTACTATTGTGGATAATGGTTGGATCAGCCATCTTGGCCATGCCTGCTATCTGGGCAAGGAACTTGTTAAAGCTGAACTAAGTATTAAGCATGATTTTGAATATGAGCAGGATCATGCATGAAAAATAGGTGGGCATCCGATCTAAACAAAAAACAGTCAAAAGACTGGAATTATGCCCCCCTGAGTTTTCTGAAACCTTAACAATTTAAGGAATTTCATCTATTTTTATTTATTAACAAGAATATGCCGACGTGGCGGAATTGGTAGACGCAGGGGATTCAAAAACCATCTAAAAGGGGCTTGCAAGTATGTGAAAACACTGTAAGCCCCTTATTTTATTGAGTTTTATGAAAGTCCTTCCTGTCCATGAAATCCATGAGACTTCCTGTTTCTTCTACAAAGTCCCATCAATTTTTACAACAGTTAAAAACAGAGGGTACGCGTTGCGGTAAGGATCCAGGAGTTCTTATCATCCTGTACCCAGGCGTTCAATGTTATAATAATTAGAAAAACAAGAATTTTCTTGTGTTTCTGAACTCTTTTGAGATTCTCTGATACCGCCATAAAACAATCCTCTAAAGAACAGTCGGCACACACTTTCTTGATTATCCTTATTCAGAAAGCCCTGATTCAAAAAAATCAAACGCTATCTTCTGCTTTAATACATTAATCCAGTAATTACAAACTTTTATTTTCTGGATGGGATGGCATATAGAACGAACCAGGGATTTTTCTGTCTTTTTATCGCAGGTCAATAAAAAACTGGTGGCAGACATATGATAAATGCTATAGTTCTTGCTAATTTAATCGAGTCATTAGAACAACCAAGGAGCAAAAAACATGAATCTCATGGCAGTTATCGGCACTCCCCGGAAAGGCGGAAATACCGAAATCCTGGTAGA
Source organism: uncultured Thermodesulfobacteriota bacterium (assembly GCA_964387595.1). Taxonomy (GTDB): domain Bacteria; phylum Desulfobacterota; class WTBG01; order CAIYCZ01; family CAIRTM01; genus JAHEEI01. Next base: position 1,733 of record CAYLYF010000222.1, read on the forward strand.
CAGGATCATCGAAGGATATAAAAGTAAAACAGATGCGGAAGTAGAAGTAGAAAAGATCAGGGTAATTGAAAAAGACATCCGTTACTGCACCGGATGTCTTTCCTGCACCTTCCCGCCGCCGGGCACAAAAAAATGCGTAATTGATGATGACATGGCAGAAATCCTTCAAAAGATGACCCGGTGTGATGCATTTATCTTCGGCACGCCCAATCACATGCGTACGGTCAGCTCACCGCTTTTGACCTTTTTTTCCCGTATGCTGCCGCTGATGGAATTTATTCCGGACACGAATGCGGAAGGAAATATTATCGGCGGAGGGTTCACCTCAAAGCTGAAGAACAAAAAAGCGGCTATTGTCATCAGCCAGGGAGATCCGATCTTTTCTTCACCCCTGGTATATGAGGTTCTTGAACGTAACCTGATCGACTTTGGTATCCGCCGGGTGGGAGACATCATCAGCAGAGGCAACATGGGTCCAGGAGATGTGATAAAAAAAGATGCGGACATGGCAGCTGCCTTTGAACTGGGCAAAAATCTCTTTAACCTTGCAGGCATGTACTAGAAGCTAAAGTTCATCTTGCGGTTAATACAAACTATTTATTATTAGCGAATATAAAAAATCACTATTCCGTTTACCCCTACCCAAACATTCTGTCTGACTGCCATATTAATCTACCTGGCCGCAACATGTGTTCATGCCGTCATTAAATCTTTCCTTAAGCATAATTTTCAGCTGGAAGCCAGAAAAGACATGCCCGCAAACAATTTAAAGCAGAAAAACCTTGCAATTTTTATATGTTTTACTAAACTATAATATATAAACGTTAAAAAATAATATTCTTCTGTGGAGGACACATTGATAAACTTTAACAAAACATCCTTTTATCTGGTCTTTCCATTCATCCTCTGCTCTTTGACCCTCTTTTTGCCTGAAATCGGAACGGCTAAGCCTAAAATTGATCCTGAAATTTATAGAGAAATGTAGAGAAATAGGGTCAAACCTAAATATTAAACAAATCTATGATTTAAGCTTTTTTTCAATCCTCTGATACAATTTTCTAACTTCTTTATTCTTTTTTATTACCTCAAAAATCCGCTTTCTGTTTTCGTTAATT
>CAYLYF010000223.1:0-2803 GCA_964387595.1 uncultured Thermodesulfobacteriota bacterium
TTGGAAAACCCCCGGCATTTTTTTTGGCTGGGTGACAATCGCTCAGTTTAGGTTTAATTTATATTTTACTTCTCTCCTCCTGCAGCAGCTGACTGAAGCATACCTAAAATATTATTTTTTAAACTGTAAGGTGAATTACACCGCCGTCTCTTTCAAGTTCCTGTTCCTGAAGCACACGCAGGATCTTAACCTGAAGATTTGGACTCATGTCTCCAATCTCATCCAGAAAAATTGTACCGGTATCGGCAAGTTCAAATCTTCCTATTCTGGATTTATGTGCTCCAGTAAAGGACCCTTCTTCAGCACATCAGGATGTTCTGTCCGTTCATAGTTTTAATTTTTCGATGAGGTTTTTTAGAAATATTAACTTGTAGAATATATCGTTAATACGTTTAGAATTCAAACATAGTTTGTTATATTTTAAATTATATATTTTTTTTTACTTAAATACAAAAAAATGAGGGGGCCTAAATTTTAGGGCCCCTTCATTTAAAACAATTAACTTTTTAAAATTTAAAATAACCCTTAGCGGGATTATTTTACAGTTATTTCAATAACAGTCTGTGCATCACCCTTGGCAATGTGTGATTTTATTTTAACTGAAGCTTTTTTGCTCATCTTTGTTTCAACGAAAATATTTTCAATGAAATCTTTGTCCATGGCAACCAGAGCTCCATTATACTCTTTTGGTCCCTGGAACATTGCTGCGACCTCTACATATGGATCAGCAGCAGCAGTTAATACTGCCGTCTTATCATCACCTTCAACCGTAAATGCGACATATTTTTTCTTCTGACAGTAAGCGACAATTGATCCAAGCTCCTGTGCTGTTTTGACCTTACCGATCTCAAGATCGATCTTGGCATCTTTTGTCCACATGGGGGGGAAAGTTCTCCAAAGGTCAAGGTAAATCTCTTTTGCTTTGGGTTTAACATTGGCAAACAACTGGATAAAAGCGATCAGGTCAACTGCGAAAAAACCGGAAAAGGATGCCGGGCCCTGTTCGTCAAAACTTCTTTTCTGTTTTTTAAGTACATATGAAACCGGTTCCTGTTTTCCCATTTCAAGGTCAATGAACTTGTTTTCAACTTCTGGAAGATGTCTGTCTGGATCAGCCGCTTTGGTTCTTAAGATGATCTGGCAGGCACAGGCTGCACCATCACGGCATCTTCCTGTTGGAAGTTCAACCAGGATCTCTTCTTCTAAGCCGTTCAGTTTCGCCTGATTGATCAGTTCCCAGATATAAACATAGGTCAGATAAACTTCCTGTCTGTAATAGTCGTGTCTGCAGTATGTACAGTCAGCGGGACCATATGCAGGATTTGCGCACCAGAGAACATGTCCCACATGTTCATTTTTTGTGCTTCTTTTTGTTACATAAAGTGCGGGGACACCGGAAAAACAGTCCTGAACGATCTTTCCTAAAGTAGGCAGATCTTTAACTTCCTTAAGACCGAATTTTTCCATTGAACCTGCAAAACCCAGTTTTGCAAGCTCACCCCAGACATTTCCGTAGTATTTCAGGGCATCTTCTTCCCCAAGGGCAGGTTTGAAAGTTCCCCAAATATAATATACATGTCCAAAAAGTGATTTTAATACGTCAACTGTCAAATTCTTCACATTGGTGTTCAGTGCCTTTGCATGCGCTTCCATGAAAGGTAATAACGGGTGTTGTGCCATTTGATGATCCTCCTTACTTTAATTATTTATAACTTTTATGTGACTTAAATTTGTTTTATTTGGTAAGTTTATGATTATATAAACTCATATATATAATTGTCAAGTTATAACAATACGGATAGCCCCTATAAATTTTAAAAAGCAGTGTTCTCATATCGGAAAGAAGGATAGATCATGATATTATGTGTTGGATCAACAGGACTTTTAGGCCGTATAATATTAAAAAACCTTATTACTGCAAAAAAAAAGGTTAGATGCCTGGTGAGAACCTCCTCAGATATTTCTGAAATTGAAAATACCGGTGCTGAGATATTAAGAATAGATTTTGAAGATGAAGGATTATTAAACAAGGCTTTTAAAGGCGTTGATACAGTTATCAGCACATTTTCAACCAATATTGCAAAGGATCCTGAAGCCGGGCGCTTATGGTTAAATGATTATAAAATAAATTTTAAACTTATTTTGAACGCAAGAAAACACGGGGTCAGAAAATTTATTTTTACCAGCTACTGGGGCCTGGCAAAATTCGGGGCTTTTGAGCACGGTATGATAAAAAAAACGGTTGAGGATCTTCTGATTGTAAGCGGTATGGATTATACGGTATTGAGGATAACCAGTCTTGCGACTGACATGTCGCTTTTACTGGGTGCATCACTTAAAAAAAAGGGGCGTGCACCGGTTATAATGAAAAAAACAGAGAAGATTCGGCCGATCTTACTTGAAGATCTATCTGGATGTATTGTTGATTCGATAAACAATAAAAAAGCAAAAGATAAAATCATAGAGGTTGCCGGTAAAGAAGAATACACTTTCCTTGAGCTGCAGGACCTTTTTTCGGAGGCCATCGGCAGAAAGGTCAGGTTAATCTTTGTCCCTCTTCTTCTTGCCAATACGGTTGCTTATCTTATAGATTCACTCACTGCTAAAAAATATAATGCCTGTGGGTTGGTTTCGGCTTTTACCGGCGGCAGTACCTGTGATATGAAAGATATGAATATGGTATTTAATTTAAATCAGGGCAGTTTTAAAAAATATCTTATTGAAACTTTGAGTCGTCAATAATTAATCTAACCTAAGCTGAGCGATTTTCAGCCTAAAAAAAAACCCTCAGAGTGAAAGAGTT
>CAYLYF010000224.1:0-2606 GCA_964387595.1 uncultured Thermodesulfobacteriota bacterium
TTGTTGTGAAGAAGTATTGAAAAGGAGGTGATTTTGTGATTAATCAGTTTGAGATAATGATGAATCCGGAGAAATATGGATATGAGCAGTGTCCACATTGTCATGGATATGGCTCTTCGTTGAAAGATCCGGTCGGTGTAAATCAGTGTACGAGATGTAATGGGTTAGGATTGATGAAAAAAGGGTAGTAATATGCAGAATAATAGGGGCGCTTTGATAGGCCTCTTTTTTTTCGGGGTTTTTATTGGTGTTTGTCCTATATGTTGTGGATAAATTAAGAAAAATGTAATAATTCATATTTTATTTGCTTTTTTGACCGGATATGACAAAATCGAGTGCAATAAACTGTTATGACATAAAATTTGCAATCATTGTTTAGTGTTCACTAATTAATAATTGTTTTGGAGAGATATAAATTTGACAATTGATCAAAAATATATGGCCATTCGAGAATCAACAGATAAAGACAACGTCCTGTATGCAAAATTTATAAGCCCAATTGATTTCGCTAACTTTTCATGTAACCATATTGAATTATGGACTAAAGTACAGGGTGCAATAATAAACCATTCTGAATATGGGGTGGGGAAGATTCTTCGCATCGAGCAACGTTCTAATTATATCCCATTGATTTATGTTCTTTTTGAAAATGAAAACGAGGAAAGAATCTTTAATTCCGATGGTTTTAAATCTGGCATAATAGAAACCCTGCAAATTTCCAAAGCACTGCACGAAGAGTTTCAGGAGTGGAAAAAGCAATATGAGCAAGATCGTCAACAAAAGTGTAACTATATACAAACCCGTTTTGTTGATTTTGGTGTTAATTCTCTTTGGCATATGACACATAATGAGAATGTTATTAACATTCTAGAGCATGGAATAATGAATCACTACGATGCAAAACAATTTGAACGGGTTGACATTTCGGATCCTGGTGCTCAAAGATGGCGGGAATGCGTTGAACCTTGTTTTAATCGGAAAATACATGAATACGCTCCGTTATTCTAGGGATTAACCCAAGCGAGACCCGGGATAATCCCCAGCTTTGTTTTATTTACAGATTTGTTTTGACACAGTTTGTATTATTAGATATGAGTAAAAGTAAATGAGCGTGGGAAGTTACAGGCCCAACCTTTTTTTCATTCCTAAAAATCAATTTTAATTGCCTGCAATTTCTTCATTTCTCCCGGAATTAATCTGACCTTAAAAAATGAGAAAAAATTAAAATTTCCTGTTTTTGACCGTATATGACAAAACCAGTATTTATACTCTCAAGTATTGTATTGGTTTCATGAAGTTCGCAAGCCCTTGTTTTTGTTAAGTACTCCTTCTAAACAAAATTTTTTACTAACGAATTTGATTATGAATAAAAAGTATTATGCGCATTCTCTTGAGGGACGGCCTGTTGAAGAATGGCAGCCACTTGTAGAACACCTGGAAAATGTTGCTGCTATAGCATCTGAGTTTGCCAAGCCCTTTGGCGGGGCTGAGTGGGCATGTTTAGCGGGTTTGTTGCATGATAAGGGAAAAGAGTCAAAAGCTTTTCAGGCTTATTTGCGACGTGCAAATGAGATTATTGATGAGTTTGCTGAATATTATAACGGCAGAGTTGACCATTCTACCTTTGGTGCTCGGGTTGCTTATAATATTTCAAATCAGGGAGGGAAAATTCTTGCTTATACCTTGGCCGGTCATCATTCCGGACTGATAGATTGGCAACGGCATGCAACCCATGGATTAAAATATCGTCTTCAAGAAAAGAAGATTGAAAGTATAGAAAATATTATTAGTGATCTGAATATTCCGAAATTATTGCCAATTAATTGTGATCAAAATAATTTTGGCTTTCAACTTCAATTTTTTGTGCGGATGATATTCTCATGTCTGGTTGATGCGGACTTTTTAGATACCGAAAAATTTCTTAATCCTGGTAATAACGAGCTTCGTAAAAATAGCCATAATTTGGAGGAGCTGAATGATCTTTTTCATGATAATTTTAATGCTTTGCGGAAATTTTCAAATAAATCAAAAGTTAATCAAATACGAGAAGACATCTTAAAACAGTGTTTGAATGCAGCAGAGCTTTCCCCAGGTATGTTTTCCCTAACCGTTCCAACTGGCGGGGGTAAAACATTGGCGTCTTTAGCTTTTGCTCTAAAGCATGCTATGAAATATGGAAAACAACGCATTATTTATGTTATTCCCTTTACAAGCATTATTGAACAGAATGCACAAGTTTTTCGTGATATGTTGGGGGATGAAGCCGTCTTGGAGCATCATTGTAATTATATAAATGATGAAACTGATTGGAAAACGAAACTTTCTTCTGAAAACTGGGACGCACCAATTGTTGTAACTACAAATGTACAATTCTTCGATTCATTCTTTTCAAATAAAACATCCAAATGCCGAAAACTTCATAATATAGCAAACAGTGTCGTGGTTTTTGATGAAGTTCAGGCTATCCCAGTAGAGAAGCTTCAGCCCTGTCTTGAAATTATTAGAGAACTTTCCCTTAACTATAATGTTTCTTCTGTTCTATGTTCAGCCACACAACCTGCGATTCAGCAAGCGAAGGATTTTAGAAGTGGTTTGAAAGATGTGAG
>CAYLYF010000225.1:0-2552 GCA_964387595.1 uncultured Thermodesulfobacteriota bacterium
GAGTTGAAAGGATCGCCGCCTAAACCTCTAAACACAACATTTGACAATAACTCCCATAACTCCATAGGAAAATCACTTTTGTTACGTGTAGCGTGCCATTGCCTTGACTCGGAACTCTCTGAAAATGATTCAAAGATACTTCTGGTTAACTTGATTGTTATTGGAAAAAGTCCCTCCGAATAAATATATTCAAAATTACTTATGGTTATGGTAACAGTTTAAGAAGTAAATTATTTTAAGGTCTTATCGCATAACATTGACTTTTGACGGCTACTGAAAGATTTAAGATATCTGAAGTACACTTGATTCTAGAAATTAAGCCTGCCTTGAAATTTTACGTTTTTCACGTTATGTATAACTTATTGCCTTATATATTTTTTTATGACTTTTCGGGCATAATCAGCATTTTTTCTTGTTTAGAGTAAAATATGATTTTTAATAAGAAAAAAGATTTTTTGAAAATTTCAGTGGTTGTTTTTGTTACGATAGCCTATTTTTATTCTTTTTACTTTCTGTATAATTTGTCTGGTAAACAAGTCGCGATCATTGTCGTTTTACCAGTAATGGTTATTGGTCTTTATTATGGTTTTCGGTTGGGAATAATTGCTGGCTTACTGGCTTTACCCATTAATGTTGGAATGTATACTCTATTAGGTGAAGGTTCGTTTTTTGATGTGCTCACTAATTATACAGTGGGGAGTTTTTTTGGATGGTTTGGCATAATACTGATTGGCGGTACCGTTGGACGCATAAGTGAGCTTAGACAGCGGATTCAGCTCTCGCTTAGGAACCAGAAAAATGCTGAAGCTGCTCTCAGAAAATCGCAGGAAACACTTGAAATAAAAGTTCAGGAGCGTACTGCTGAACTGACAATGACAAACAAGGCGTTGCAAGAACAGATAGAAGAACGGAAAAAAACTGAGCAGGAACTTGCCAAATTAGCTACCGCTATAAACCAGGCGAACGAGGTCGTAATTATTATAAGCGTTGATGGCGCCATTACATATACAAATCCAGCATTTGAATCTCAAATGGGATATAGCTTCAGCGAACTTATTGACACAAAGATCACTTCTTTTGACTTAAGTGCTGCCCAAAACAGCCTTTCCCAGAAAATATGGAGGCATATCAACAAAGGCAATAATTGGGCAGGGCATATGACACCAACGAGCAAAGATGGATCCACTTATGAGTATGATGTGAGAATTTCACCCATTCGTGACTCATCAGAAGAAATTACCAGCTTTGTATGTATAGCCCATAATGTTACCAAAGAAATTAAGTTAGAGGAACAGCTTCGTCGGTCCGAAAAAATGGAGACCATCGGTACCCTGGCAGGCGGTGTTGCCCATGATCTGAATAATATTTTAGGTGCAATTGTCGGTTATCCTGAGCTTATGCTGGATGATATACCAAAAGACAGCCCTTTGAGAAGTTCAATTTTGGCAATAAAGAAATCCGGTGAAAGAGCGGTATCAGTTATACAGGATCTGCTTACCCTGGCAAGAAGGGGAGTTGTCATATCTGAAGTTGAAAACTTAAATAGTATTATAACCGAATACCTTGATGCCCCTGAATTTCACAAATTGGAGGAATTTCATCCGGATGTTTCTATTGAAACTAACCTTGCAACTGCCCTGTTAAACATATTGGGATCGCATGTGCATCTAATAAAGGTTGTCATGAACCTTGTTTCAAATGCAGCAGAGGCTATGCCAACGGGAGGAAAGATCATAGTCTCTACTGAAAATACATATCTTGATAAAGTGGTAAAAGGCTATGACAGAATTGAAGAGGGAGATTATGTGCTTCTGACTGTATCAGATGAAGGCATCGGTATTTCCGGGGAAGATCTGAAAAGAATATTTGAACCTTTCTATACAAAAAAGGAAATGGGAAGAAGCGGAACCGGTCTTGGTATGGCTGTGGTATGGGGAACAGTAAAAGACCATAGGGGCTATATTGATATTGAAAGTAAAAAAGGCACAGGCACTGTATTTAAGATTTACTTTCCTGTTACCAGAAAAGAGACAAAAGATAAAGATGGGCTTGTCCCGATCGAGGATTATGGCGGAAATGGGGAAAAGATACTGATCATTGATGATATTAAGGCACAACGGGAAATTGCTTCACATATGCTGACTAAGCTGAACTATAAAACGAAAGCTGTCAAAAGCGGGGAGGAGGCTGTAGAGTATTTGAAGAACAACTCCGCAGATATTCTGATCCTAGATATGATAATGGATCCGGGCATTGACGGTCTTGAAACATATAAAAGAATCTTAGAGATATACCCCAACCAGAAGGCGATAATTGCCAGCGGATTTTCTGAAACAGATCGTGTCATTGAGGTTCAGAAACTTGGCGCCTCAGCATATATTAAAAAACCCTACACCCTTGATAAAATCGGGTTGGCTGTAAAAGCGACGTTAAAAAAAAATTCGTCATAATTTTTACATAACCATAAGCATCTTTGACAAACTACAAAGTCAACAGTACGTGCCATTGCCTTGACTGACGTTCCATAAAAATCTATTCAATATTTGTTCTGG
>CAYLYF010000226.1:0-2481 GCA_964387595.1 uncultured Thermodesulfobacteriota bacterium
TTGTATTGACACCGGTTGTGCTTTGTCATATGCTTTCTTAACTTAATCGGAATAAAATAATGGGGCTTTAACATGACAGACTATTTTGACGATTTAATTGAAACCTTACATAAAGAGTATGACAGCCTGGCTGCGGATAATACCCGGACAAACTTTACCTGGTCATTAAAGGTTACCTGGGGAGAAATCTCGCTTGATAATCCGCTTGTTGAAAAGGCAATAAGATCAAGGAGATTTAGAGCATATTTTGATAAATGGTATTTGAACTGGAATGATCAATCCATGGAGGGCAAGGTCGAATGTTTTGAAGCTGCTCTTATTTCATTTGTCGGATTGCTTTGTAAACATGTTCTTGGCAAACTGTCAGATGGTGAAATTGAGGTAAAGGATTTTACAAGTGATGAAGATGATGCTGACAATAGGTTTGACTATATCAAATGTGATTTAGATAGTGAAGGCAAATAGTTTCTGTTGCTGAATATTTACTTATGCTAACAACCTGATTTTATAACAGGTTGTTTTTTCTACTAATATAGCAGCTTAAAATTATTAGTTTGACTCCCTCTGATCATAAAATATAATATGTTGTGTTTTGAAGATCTTATGGATAGGGTTAAATAAAAAATTTAAGAAAGAAATATTCCTTAATCGGTATAGTGCCGGCTGTTTTAATAATATTTCATGTCCAATAAATAACAATTTGAGGAGAGAACATGACCGAAAATAATGAGACTATGAAACCAAAGATACCAAAGTTTGGTGGGATGGAAGTACCTCCTGAGCTTACAAAGATGAACTTTTTCTTTCTTTTCTTCTGTACTTTCATTATGGGCATGTTTATGAGCTTGCCAGCCATAATACAGCCTGCTTTTTTAAGTGATGTCATAAAGATCGATCCTGCTTTTACCGGTTCGATCAACGGATTGCTTCAGAATATGAGCCAGATCGCAACCTTGATGTTTGTTGCGGCAATCGGGGCGCTTTCCGATAAGACCGGCCGAAGGATCCTTGCCTTTATCGGTTTTCTGCTTCTGGTGGTCTCTTATTATTGTTTTGGAATATCAAACGGTATTGCAGAAGCTTTAAACGTGCCGTCCGGTCTTGCTGCAACGATTTGTTCAACAGTCAGTTTTATGCCTGATAGGGCCGCTGAGTTTGCGCCCTTTGCCCCGGGCCTTCTTATTACTTATATTATGCGCTTTATTGTGGGTATCGGACTGATCCTCGGTTATCCACAGTTCATTACCATGGTTGCGGATTATACCCATGAAAAGGATCGCGGAAAAGGGATGGCAGCCAATGGTATGGCCATGGGTTTTGCGTCGATCCTTGTTTTTGGAATATTCGGTGCTATTGTAAAAAAGATGGGTGTTAGCGCAGGTGTGAATGCCGGTGCGATCCTTGCTGCAACAGGTGCTGTGTTTACCTGGTTTTTCTTAAAAGACCGTATGCCGAAAAAGACAAAGGAGAAAACAGGCCTTAAGGAAGCGATTCCCGTGGTTAAGAAGAGTATTTCTCTTAAGGCCAGCTACATGTGTTCACTGATTACCCGTGCTGATATTATTGTCCTTGCAACATTTCTGGTATCATGGGGGGTTAAAGTTGCAGGTGATTTTGACCTGACTTCCACAGAAGCTACGATGAAATCAATGTTTCCGATGATTGCAATGGGTGTCTTTTCACTTTTTGCTTTTCCCATCATCGGGATTTTGCTGGATAAGTGGGGACGTGTGCCGACACTTCTTCTTTCATTAATCTGTGCTGCAGCCGGAATGCTGCTGATCTCAGTTTCGCCCAGTCCTTTCAGCCCGGTTCTTTATCTGGCTGTTCTTCTGGCGGGTATCGGTATGGCTGGTTCAATCGCCGGAGCGAATACGCTGGCAACTGATGCGTCACCCAAAAATATGATCGGAAGTATTCTTGGCGGCTTAAATACCATGCAGCCGATTGGCGCACTCTTTTTTATCGCTGCCGGCGGGTTCCTGTTTGATAAAATGGGACCCGGCTGGGCTTTCGGCCTGAAAGGTGTTGCAAATCTAATTCTCTTTATCTGGGTTTTTACAGTCAAAGGAGCCATAAATGCTGAAAGAGAAGGTAAGTAAATAATTTCCATTTTAATAAATCATACAAGTGGTTTTATACAATGGGAACAAAATAAGATGATGTAAACAAAAGGGGGGCTCTTTTTCAGGAGCTCCTTTTTATTTGTTATGAAACATAACTTCAAACATTTGAGAAAACATATGGCTAATGTAAAAAAACGTGAGACTGAATTAAAAGAACTTCTTATTAAGAAAAAGTTAGAACTTCTCGCTGAGGTAAAGAAGTCTATAGGCGAGAAACTTGAAGAGGATGTAAGATTAACTTTTGATATATTAAAAGATAATCCTGACAAATCTGTTCATGAACTCCTGAAACATGTTGATGCCAGAATAATTGGGAATAAGTCAGAGGAAATCGATAATATAGATGCTGCGCTTC
>CAYLYF010000227.1:0-2414 GCA_964387595.1 uncultured Thermodesulfobacteriota bacterium
TAATCTGGCAAAAGGAAAGTAGTTTTTTTTAAGATATTAATGACTAAATAGTTTATTTAGTCATTATGTTATTTTAGGCCCTTTTGTTCTATTTGTACTAGACAAGGAAATTTGGGCTTGACACTGCAGAGCTAAAATATTTTTTCATATATTTCACTTTTTCGTGACATGTAACTTTGGTGGATATGATGAATACCGCACCGGAAGGTTTTGACAGAAAATTTGCTATCTGGATCATTAAGTACAGAGTTCTTTTAATCATTCTGATCTTGTTGAGCTCCGCCATTTTTGGGGCACGTTTTACCGGTCTCAATATCGTTACCAACCTTGACGACTTCATTCCCCAGGACCACCCGTACGCCAAGGTGCACAAAATGATGGGGGACCTGTTTGAAGGCGGAGACATGGTCCAGCTTTCAATTGAGGTAAAGGAAGGGGATGTCATTAATGTTGACACCCTGCAAAAAGTTTTTCGGGTCACCCGTGAGATTTATCTCATGGAAGGTATTATCCCTCCCCGGCTGGTTTCAATTTTTGATGTCAAAACCAAGCGAATCATGGGAAACCCTGAAGGATTCGATACCGTCAGGCTTGCAAAGATAGTACCGACTAACCGGGAAGAGCTTGATGTGCTCAGGGAAAATATCCGAAGCGATGAAATCCTGTATGGCAGACAGGTTTCAAAAGACTGGAAAGCGATTTTGATCCGGGCTGAATTCAGGGACGTTGATTATGGAGACCTGTTCAAGGAATTCAGGGCTCTTGTTGACAGGGAAAGGGATGAAAATACAGAAATAAATCTTTCCGGCAGACCGATCATGCTGGGCTGGATCGATTACTACCAGATGAAACTTTTGCCGCTTTTCCTGCTCGCCATCTTAGTCATGTCCCTGCTGCTCTACCTGGCGTTCCGAAGCTTACGGGGGGTGGTCCTCCCCATCTTTTCTTCTCTCATCAGTGTTACCTGGGGGATGGGCATCCTTGGATTTCTCGGTTTTCAGCTTGACCCAATGGCCTCCATTGTGCCCTTCATTATCCTGGGTATCGGGGTCAGCCACTCCGTGCAGGTGATCCAGAGATACTTTGAGGAATGCCGCAACGGAATGGATTCCAAAAGTGCTGCTGAGGAAGTGGCAACCGTTCTTTTCAAGCCGTTATCTACGTCAATAATAACCGATGGGCTTGCCTTTCTTACCATGATTGCCGTTGATATAAACCTGCTGAAGGTCCTGGCCATTTGCGGTACTTTTTCCATCCTCAGTATATTTTTTAATGTCCAGATTCTCCTTCCGGCGCTTCTTTCTTTTTTGCCTACCCCAAGCATTGAGAAGGTCGAGAGAGCGGGCAGATCACCATTGCTTTCCCGGGTTCTTACCAGAATAGGGATACTGTCAACCACCAGGGCAGGGGCCTGGGGCCTGATCGGTGGGTTCCTTGTGCTGGTGTTCCTGGGGATTTGGGGTACTTCCATGATGCAGATTGGAGGCCGGGCGCCGGGATCAGGCGCCTTCTACCCTGATTCCCCCTATGCCGTACAAACAAGGGCCATCGGCCGGAAATTTCCCGGTGCCATTACCTATTATATCGTTTTTGAAGGTCTCAAAGATGATGCCATAAAAAGCCCGCAGCTTTTAAGGGATATCGAAGAGCTTCAGCTTCATTTAAACCATCATCCCAAGGTCGGGGGAAGCCTGTCGATTGTTGATTTTATGAAGCGAATGAATGCTGTTACCCACGACGGTGATGAACGAATGTACAACCTGCCTGAGATCGGGGATTATAAACTGGGATACAGGGAGAAAGAGAGTGAAATAAGAAATCTTGTTGCAGCCTATTTTTACCTTTTGAGTATGGGTGTGCCGGAAGAGTTTAACTTTTTAATGACGTATGATTACCGGTCCACGAACCTCCAGGTTTTCTTAAAGGATATGGAAGCGGAAACCATCCGTGAAGTCCTTCAGGAGAGTAAAGATTTTGTGAAAAACAACTGGGACACAAAGGATGTCAAGGTCCATATAGCCGGCGGACTGGCCGGTGTGGTGGGTGCGATTAATGAAGAGCTTCAGTCCGGGATGGTTGAAAATATGGTGCAGATATCGCTCATCGTCTTTCTGTTCTGCGTGGTGCTTCTGAGGTCGTTCGTTGGAGCGTTTATTGTTCTCATCTCTCTCTTCACCCGGGTTATTGTTGTCTACGGGGTGATGGGGTTTGTACCAATCCCGCTGACGCTCTATACTATGCCGGTGGCATCACTCGGTATCGGTATTGGGGTAGACTATGTGATTTACGTTCTGATACGCATACAGGAGGAATATGCCAACAACAAGGACGGTGATATTCAGCAGGCTACCGTCAAGGCCTGATGTGGTCAAGTAAAAACAGACACGCCGTTAAGCGGCCAGTGATGAAATTCG
>CAYLYF010000228.1:0-2319 GCA_964387595.1 uncultured Thermodesulfobacteriota bacterium
TGTAACCCACCATAACTCCATAGGAAAATCACTTTTGTTACGTGTAGCGTGCCATAATCTTAAATTTTCTTTCTTTGTGCCTAATCTCGACTTCGGAAAAATAGAGAACAAGAAACATTGTGTAGGCTTCAAAAGCAACCTATTAATCGCTGAATCTTTTGGAGAACCGAAAAATGATAAATTCTAATCCATCAAAAAAACTGTACGGATGGTCGGGAACAATTTTAACAGTTGACCTCACTGAGAGAAAAATATTAAAAACGCCAACGAAAGCGTATGCCGCGCGTTTTCTCGGGGGGATAGGAATCGGTCAGAAGATTTATTGGGATACAAATGTTGATAATGTACATGCCTTTCATCCGGACAGTCCATTGATCCTCATGACAGGCCCTTTGGCTGGCACCTTAGCGCCCAGTGCACCCAGATTGGTGGTCTGTGGCAAATCACCAAGCATGTATCCGGAAAGTTTTAATCACGGCAGCCTTGGCGGATTCTTTGCAGCAGAGCTCAAAAGTGCGGGTTTTGATGGTATAGTGATCAGAGGAAAAGCATCCCTGCCGCTTTATCTTAGCATTAACAGTGGGGCCGTAGAGCTAAAAGATGCCGGCCATCTCTGGGGTCTTACCAACAGCAAAACACGAAAAATGCTTAGAGCAGCATTTGGGGAGAAAATAAAATCTCTCACCATTGGTCCGGGCGCAGAAAATGGCTCTCGTATCGGCACCATTGCATCAGATGCAGGCAGTAGTGTTTCTAAAGGTTTTGGCTCAGTTATGGGATCAAAAAATTTAAAGGCTATAGTGGTTAGCGGTACAGGGACAATACCTGTAGCAGATCAGGAAAAGCTCAACCGAGTCAGAAAACAGATCAAAGCAATGACCGGTGAGGGTTACTATAATATATATGAGAAGCCTGTTACCCTTCCAGGAATTGAAGTGGTGAAAAAGATTCATTGTCATGGCTGTCCCGGGGGATGCTGGCGTACGCTGAATAGAATCCCGGCAGGAAAAGAGGGGATAAGAAAATGCCAAAATGCAATGTTTTACCTTCTGTGGAGTTCAAAATTTCAGCAGACTGCTAACGAAATCAGCTTTCGTGCCACTTCGCTTGTAGAAGACTACTCTCTTTGTGTGTTGGAGGTCAGCTTTATCCTTATGTGGCTGGAAAAATGTTTCGAGTTGAATGTACTCTCTGAAAAGGATATACAGCTGTCACACCACAGTATGGGTAGTTGGGAGTTCCTGGAGGCCTTCGTGAAAAAGCTTTCTTATAATGAAGGGTTCGGTCGTATTCTTGCTGAGGGAGTCGCACGGGCTGCAGAACATATGGGTAAAAATGCAAAAATTATAGCTGACACAATTCTCCCAATGCCCTATGCCCCTAAGGTGTTGATAAACTCAACACTGCTTTATGCTACTGAACGGCAGCCACCTATTGTGGAACTCCATGAGGCCTATCGCCCGTTAGCGAAGTGGGCACTGTGGTATAAGAGCAATGGATCAGGATCATACTTTTCTACAGATGTCTTAAGGAGGATTGCAAAAAAATTCTGGGGGAGTGAAATAGCTGCTGATTTTTCCACCTGCTCAGGAAAAGCCCTTGCTGCGGTGAAGATACAAAACCGTCAGTATGTTAAAGAATCTCTGGTTTTGTGCGATTTTGTATACCCTGTTTTTGATAATGCCAGCTCTGAAGATCATGCGGGCGATCCTGCTTTAGAGAGCCGACTTCTTTCTGCCGTTACAGGGAAAGAGCTGGATGGATCATCTCTGGATCGCATTGGGGAAAGAATTTTCAATCTCAAACGGGCTATTCTCATGAGGGAGGGGAGAAAGGGAAAGGAGGACGATATCCTACCTGAAAGTCAATATATTGAAGGGGATGAGGAACGATTTGGTGATGGATTCAGCAGGTCTAATCCCGATCTTTTTCTGCCGGGAGCGGGTGATGAAATTATATCCCGCAAGGGTAAAGCATTAAAGAAAGAGGAGTTTGAACATATGCGGGATAAATATTACAAACTACGCAATTGGGATAACCACACGGGGTTGCAGAAGAAAAGAGAACTTCAAAGGTTGAACCTCTCAGAAGTGATTGAACCATTAAAAGAAAAAGTGATCTAACTGTCTTAACGTGACAATTGCCGTTCATGCTTGACTCTTTTTGTGATAAAAAATCATAAATTTCGTGCATAGCTTGAATTTCCTTCATTTGTGCTTAATCTAGTCTTCGAAGTTATTTCTTGAAAAATGAAATCTCTTCTTTTTATATAACATAGAATAGCGTTTTATCAATAATTGCGCCTTACCAGACGCACAA
>CAYLYF010000229.1:0-2253 GCA_964387595.1 uncultured Thermodesulfobacteriota bacterium
TATTCTGCCTGATCTCAATTGTTGTTGGCAGCGATGACCTGAGAAATTTACATGCTTCTTTCACAATGGGAATGGTTTTAATTATCTTCTTTTCGACGTCTGTGGAACGGCTGAAGGTGAGTATCTGACTCACCATATCTTTTGCACGACTTGTAGCCTTTAATACTTCCTGAAGAGATCTGTAAGTTTTCGGTCTGTCTTCGACATCATCAAGACTTAGCTCAGTGTATCCCAAGATAACGCCCAGAATATTATTGAAATCATGGGCAATGCCACCGGCAAGGGTGCCTATGGACTCCATTTTTTGTGCTTGCAGCAACTGTTTCGCCATCTTTTTTTGTGTTTCTGAAGTCCGTTGTACCCGTTTGAAAAAGATATAAATCAAGGGCATGACTCCAAAAATCAACAGAAATGCACTTATAAGTGTCCCCATTAATTTGGAGTTTAAAAGGCCATTTACATAGGAGATATCAAACTCAGCTACAGATAAATATTTTTTTCCGTCAGGACTTTTTTCGGGAAGAGCTAAAGCTCTAAAAGTCCCCCACCTGTCCTTATGGGTAAATGAAAGAGGGGTATCTTCATCAAATGCTTCATGAAAACTCGGACCAGCTTCATCAAATAGTGAAAAATATCGGACCTGTTCATTTTTATCCAATTCTTCTTCAGTAGCACTCGACGATGTTATGTAAATTTTATTTTTATTTTCTATGAGTGTGTAAAGAAACTTAAAATCAGTCCTGTTAGCAAATCCTGACAGTGCCTTAATGTTCTCGCCTTCCTCTTCAGGAGAAATGGTATTTGAGGCTGTAGCTCTATCATGAAAGTCCTTGGGTAAAAGGTTTTTAATGCTAGCCGCACCGACAAACAGCCTCTTGTCTATGTCAGATATGATAGTTTTTCTCTTCTCCATATATGAAAACAATGAAATGCTTATTAATACCAAAACTAAAAATACCAAAGCCAAAGTAAGGGAGATGAACTCCCAAATATTTATTTGTTTCGGTGTGGCAATTCTATTTTTCAATATTTAAGTACCTTCTATCGTATATTATCCTGGTATTAGCTCCTGAAAAAACCTTTGGTAAAAACGAATTTTTCTTAATAATTCTGATGTAGTCAAAAGTCAACATATGCTGTGAGACCTTTGAAAAAAATAACTCAAAAATTATTTAGGTTAACCATAAGTATCTTTAAATCCTTTCCAGAGAGTTCCGTGTCAAGGCAATGGCACGTACCTGTGATTTTAGGTTTTGTTAAAGGTACTGATGGTTATCTAACTTATCATTCATCTTCGTCTTCTTCAGGATAATACTTTTCCAAACATTTATCGCAAATCCCGTGGCTGAACTGGGCATCAGAATGTTCTGAAATAAATTTTTCAAGTTTGTTCCAAGCTCCTTTATCATCTCTTATTCCTTTACAATGCTGACAGATAGGGATGATACCCTCTAAAGTTTTGATTTCTTCAAGAGTTGTCTGGAGTTCTTTTATGAGCTTCTCTTTTTCTTTTTCTACTTTCTTACGGTCTGTAATATCAAATATTGTTCCAACAAGACCACCTAACGAGCCGTCAATTTTGTTAATAGTTGCTTTGTTGAACAGAACATCATGATGGTTGCCTGTTGAATCAACAACAGAAGTTTCATAAATTTGCACGCCCGGATCATTGAGGAGAGTTTCATCCATTTTATGATATATATAAGCCTGTTCCTTCGGGCCAAGATCATAAACAGTTTTTCCAATAATTTCTGACGATACCATCCCGAGGAATATTTCAAACGCTTTATTACAGCCTAAATAGACGGCATTTTCGTTTTTATAGAAAATGGGCGTTGGTATGGAATCTATTAATTTTTGTATAAAAAAACTTTGTTGTTTGAATTTATTTTCCGCCGGCTCAAAATTTTCGCAATTTTCCTCCAGGGCTTTTATCTTTTGTTCCAGTTCTTCATATGTGGGCTTGCCAGACATAAAATTACCTCTGCTTCAAAAGCTTAATCTTTCATGGCCATTATTTTTCCTGCTGATATTGTAATCTAATTTATTCTGTGGCATCGGTATTATTCGGCCGCCGAACATATATGTTAGGTAGACGCTACATTTTTTTAGGATATTAGTTTTTCAATCACAATCATGATAAATTAACATTTCTTCTGATATCCTTAACAATTCAGCACACCCTAAAAGTTAACAGTAGCGATAATAATATTAAATTTCAAAGAAATGTCAAACATTTAACTTAATCATAAG
>CAYLYF010000230.1:0-2218 GCA_964387595.1 uncultured Thermodesulfobacteriota bacterium
GTTATGTGAAACTCCGCTAATTTTAGTCTTTAAAGTGAAATTTATTATCAATAAAATCCTCAATTTTTAAATATAATGAAGAATCTTGCCACGAATTTGTAAGGCCTATCGACGAAACCACCAAAATCAGCCCAATTATGGCACCAATCCATCCGCCCAAGAAACCTATGACTACACCACTTATTATTCCAAAAATAAGGGGCAGCCATCCCCAAATGAATTTTAGAAAAATACCAAAAATAAAATACAATACTATTAGTAGTACAATTCCGGCGATAATAAGCAAAAACTCCATATTCTGTTACCCCAATATTTTTTTCTTTTCTTTTTCAAACTCATCATCAGAAAGTATACCTTTTTCCTTTAAAGACGTTAATTTTTCCAGTTTTATATATGGATCTTCCTCTGCAGGTGGAGCGGATTGAGGTTGAGGGTGATTGATTGCGTCAATAGCTTCTTGACATTTATTGGTAAATATTTTGACAGTTTTTTTCCATACATTAGTGATTTCCCGATCTTTCGCTCCGTCAGTAATAACAATTTTCCCCAAAATTATTCCTGTGCTTCCAGACACAGCATTTACTCTGTTTAATGGAATAGCTTCCTGTTTCAGTCCATATATCATTCCCTTGTCAAGGAATATTACTCTCCTATCTGTTAAGGTTATTAACCAAGTATTTCCACCCATCAAACCTGATGTGAATGCCAATATTGACTCGTTGTCCTGTATAATCTCAGGAAGATAATTCAATTCCTTCTTGGTAAAGTTATTGACGTCAATCAAATTTCCTATATAGTCAATGCAGTACAGTGTCAAATCAAATCTTATAATTTTGGGAAAAATGAGGTGAGCACCTATATAATTTCAGGGGTTTCCCCAGAAAAATCCGGGAAACAGGACGGCTATAAAAATAAACGTATGATTTTTTTTAGATTATCGTCTATGTTTAAACATGATAATCCCTGACCATAACCAAAACATATTCATAAAATCACTTAAACAGTATGGAGACCCTATGAAGCGTATGACAACCCTGATTTTTATCTTATTTTTACTGAATGCCTGTGATCGTATCAAGGAGACAGAAACTGAAACCCTTGTTATAGACGATGTTTTTTCAACACTTGATGTTGAGGTAACTGCAGGTGAGATCAATATTAATAATCCGGAGGGTTCAGACAACAGCAGTTCTGTCGGCGTAACCATTGAAAAGTTTGCCTATGCTTTAACTGAAGCGGAAGCTCTGGAATATATCGATAATATAGTTGTTAGCACTGAGTTTTCGGAGGGAACCTACAGCATTAAGGTTGAAAATCCTGATGCATACTTATATTTTGACCCGTATGTTTCCGGCGGAGCAAACCTTACTTTCAGTAATATAGATCAGCAGCAGCTTATTCTAAGAACCATGTCAGGTGTTATAGACTGTGAAGAGGTCACTCAGGGTAATCTTGAAGTAATTACAGGGTTTGTTTCTGTAGAGAAAGTTACCGGTTCGCTGGTTGTTGATGTTACAACCGGAGCAATCGAAATAGATGAATACTGGGGCAATGCGCTTGATCTGAGAACAGCGACCGGGAGTATAGGTGTTGATATCAAAGGCTCAGGACCCATCGATGCTTTAATATATGTAAGTACCGGCGATGTCTCGCTTAATCTCTCAGAGGACAGGTCCTGTGACGTCGATCTGGGGGCTGTTGTGGGGCGTATCAATGTAACCGGTGTTGCTTATGATATTAATTACCTTTTCCCCGGGATCAGCCCGGAAATAAGTTTTATCCTTAATGAAGGCGCTGGCGAAATCAGTGTGAATACCGCTATCGGTACAATAAATGTGAATGTAGAATAAAGCCAGCTAATATTCTATTGTTTGGAGGAAAGTAAACCCTCAGTAATTTCTTGCATTGATTACTGAGGGCTAAAGATTGCCAATCATCGGTTGTGAGCGCTGTTCTAACAGAATCAAGCGCAACAGACAACTGACTATGAACCACGACAAAGACCTTAAAGTTATCTACCAGCAGCCCTTTACTTTTTAATTCGAGAATGATCTCATTTATTTTTAATAATTAAATATGAGGTTGCTGCTCAGGGCGGCGAGCTTGAGAACCGTCCGGCACTGTATATGGTCTTGAGTAAAACCCAGGAGTAAAGGTTACTTCGGGAGTTATTGTCAAATGTTGTGTTTAGAGGTTTAGGCGGCGATCCTTTCAACTC
>CAYLYF010000231.1:0-2160 GCA_964387595.1 uncultured Thermodesulfobacteriota bacterium
AAATTAAATGATATTTTCTCTTTTTCAAAATCTTGAATTGATGTGAATAAATAAATGCTAAGAGATATTCCCATACAACTTAATACAAAAATGGAAAAAAGTTGGTACTTGGGAAGATGAAATATTGAAAAGAACATAACTGTTTTTTCTTTCATTATGTATAAACTAATTTTTCAAGTCTTCATATATACATCAGCAATATAAAAAGGTAGGTTTTTTTAAGTTTTGACTAAACGCAATTGCTAATCTGTTAGAATAAGACTAGGTATACCCCAAAAGGTTGTACCCATAGAGATTATAAACCCCTGTCGCTTAAGAATTGCCTACTGCTGTCGGAGTTAAGTTACACCATCGTGATTAGTCAGGTACTCCGCCATCACTGATTTAAAGGGTTATATAAAAAAATAAATTCTCTAGTAATTTATATCCCAGCCATAGGCCATGTAAACCTCATACAAGCCTTTAACACAATACATTAGACAGGTTGTTGTGGTGATTATCGCTGTATGCCATACCAGGATTGCCTCGGGCATGTGCAGATGGCTTAACCCCGCTCCCGCAAGACCTGTGATGCAGCTGATGACAGCAAAAAAGAGGATTAAAAATTTATTACCAGCTGTCCATTTTGGAAAAGTATAGTAATGCAGGTATTTTTTAAAATCTCTTCGGGCGTACTGTTTCATTTGGTTTAGGCTAAAAGTAAAATTATTAAGGTTGTTTCTTTTAGGCAACAGGCTAGCAAAAATTATCCCATTTGTCAAAAAGAGCAGCCCTTTTCTTTGCAGAAAAAGGATGCTCTTTTTTTAGAGTTTTTTGAATCTAAAAATTTATTTTCTAGATAAAATGGAATCAATTGCCTGATAAAAAGCCTCAATAACATACTTTTTATACTTTCCTACAGGAACCCCGTTGTAGATGACATGGGTTTTCCCCTGGATTATTTCCCGGCTGTAGGGAACAGACCAGTCAGGGTAATCAATAGGCTCATCAGGATCATAATTGTCAAAGTTTTCATAGCACTTTTTGGCATGATGCATTAAGGTGTCAGTGTTTTCAGCAAAGAATTCCAAAGGAAGCCCAATTGCATAATCATAGCCATTCTTTATTGCTTCCCAGTAAGCACGGTTAGTGCTCAAATACTTCTCTTTTGGATCCCAGATCGGATCGGAAAATTCATCCTGACATATAACCACATTTGTCCTGCCGAATTTATAGTTTTTCAAAAGTTCCTTACATTCTTCAAATAATTTATCTCTGTACGGCGGGGCAAGTTCAAGCCATGCTTCAAATTTAAACTTATCCCAGGGCATGCCGTGAACCGTCACTGCAACCGTTACATCTTTTCCTTCCGGAATCGTGTCCAGCCGGTCTTTTAGCATTTCAAGGAATGCCTGACGCAAAGGCTGGAAATCGCCCATCTGGGGCGCTATAATGACCTTAATCTTTTTTCCGGGATGCTCCCGTTCCCACTCTTCTATATATTCAAAGCAATGACGAAATCCTGAATTAAACTCTTCAAAGTGTGAATAGATTCCCATGGGAGCGACAAGCACAATAGTTTCACATCCTCCCTCCAGCATTTCATAGATCTTATTCCTGCCGCTATGGTGAAAAAGGCTGCTTTCAGAACGCAGCACAATTTCAGGGTAGTTTTGTTTCAGTCTGTCAAAAGTGTTGTCTATAACATCAAAAACGCCCTGCCAATGAGGGCATTTTTTCTGTACAATACCTCTGTCATAATAAAAATGTCTCGCGTAGTTCGCCATTTTACTGACAATGGTGGGGCCTCCAAAATGATACTCCGGGTAAAGAAAATAACCATGATCAAGATAGGTAAACTTGGAAGGAAGTGCCCATGATAGTTTTCCTTCATTATATTTTTCGATATAGGGGAACCCGTCAGGGGCATGATCACTGCCGCGTGCATCGACTAAACGGGTAGGCACAAACTCTTCACGGGCATGCAGATGGTTAGGATCCATCAAAGCGATGCCTTTATCCTTAAAAGCAAGCAGCCTGAATGGCCACGGTACAACCTGGTTAAATATTTTATGGGCAATGTTGTGCCAGAACACGTGCATATGTTCTTCGGGCATGATAAGAGAGGTTGCAAATACGCCGATTTTTCCTTTCGGAACCTTATCCTGTTTTTTGTAGTAC
>CAYLYF010000232.1:0-2146 GCA_964387595.1 uncultured Thermodesulfobacteriota bacterium
TCTTTATGGGGATAATATTGTTACTCAGGAAGGAAATTATATGAAAGCCGGGGAGACCCGGACATATGCTCCCCCGGATATTTATAATCTGGACGAATAATTAATTAAAGGAGTCTAGGATTCCAGGGTTCGAGGGGTTATAGTACAGAGCATGGCGAATACCAGGATGATGCTTTATTTTATTCGCTTTGCCCTTTACTTTCTTCTATAAACACCCCGCCGTTCTTTGTGTACTCCGTGGCTCTGTGGTAATATTGTTTTTTATCCATGGTATTTTGAAGATCCATAAAAATATTTAAGAAGAGGACCCGAAAATGAAAAAAATCAAGATCGATCCATCTCCAAATGCTTACAGACTATTAAACCCCGGAGCTGTTGCGCTTATCAGTGTGGGTGACGGAAAAACAGACAATCTTTTTTCTGTGACCTGGAACATGCCCTTAAAAAGAGAGCCGGGCATGGTCGCTATTCTTTCAGGCAAAGGTCACTTTTCCTATCCCTTTATTGAAAAGACAGGCGAATTCGGGATTAATATCCCAGGAATAGAAATTGCCGGAGCTGTTCTTGGCTGCGGCCGGACAACCGGAAGCAAAGTGCCTGATAAATTTGCACGTTTCGGTCTTACCCGGCAGTCACCGGAAAAAATAAAAGCGCCGCTGGTTGAAGAAGCGGTGGGCAACCTGGAATGTCAGGTAAGTCAGATCGTTGACCTTGGAACGTCCTCTCTTATCATTGCCAATATCCTGGCGGCAACCATTGCAGAAGAGCATTATAAGGACGGAGGATGGTGTTATGATAATGGTCTTTCGCTGCTGCATCATCTGGGCGGTGACAGTTTTGCTGCCAGTGATCATGAAATTGAGGTACAGATTCCGGAAGAATAAAACATCAGAGACAAACCTATCAAACAAAGAGCTTGCCGAAATTGTAGTAACATCCATGGATAAAAGGGATTTTACCCTTTATGAAAAACATGTTGCAGGAGACGCAGTGCTTGATTTTCCAGGAGCTGAACCCGTAAAGGGCTGCAGGCGGATAATTATTTTTCTTAAGGCGGTGCTCCGCAAATATCCGGAGCTTAAATTTATCATAGAAAATATTATTGTAGACAAAGAAAGAGCCTTTGTTGTCTGGTCCAATAAAGGAAAACATAAAAACGGTGAACCTTATACGAATCGAGGCATTACCCTTGTGGAGATAAAGGCGGGTCAAATCGTTTTGAGCAGTGATTATTTTAAGGACACGTCATTTCTTGAAAGGACACAGCCTTTATAAATAAGGGTTGTGTCCTTGAACATGATTTTAAGCTTGGGGCATTGCTTACTGTCAGAAAGTGATCAGTGGGTTACTGCATTATCATCAGAACTGTTTTGATGATAAAAAGAACCATGATGAAAAGACCCAGAAGAATCAGAATGTCAGAAACCGTTTCCTGCTGAAAAGCCTCTTTTAAGTTCTTAACATGTATTTTGGCAAGAAATTCATGGTACAACTGTCCGCCCAAAATATCTTTAAAGTGAAGGGTATGCATGAGGGAGCCCTTTCTTTTTGTTACCCTCCTACTCTTATATATAGTAGAAATAATCTTCAGTTCAATGGTCTTTTATTATTATTTTAAGCAAACCTTAAATTGTCTAAAAACTCTCTCTAATCTGTTTTCATGGTATTTCTCAGCTGGAAAAATATATTATAAAAAGATTTAATATATAAAAAAGAAAATAAGGCATAAAAAACACATAATGTAGTAATATATAATTCTGGAAAAGGTCATAATTCCAGATCCGGATCTATGGGCTCGGTTGTTTGCTTGACTTGTTTTTTTGTATTTGTTATTGCTGGGGTGTTATCAAGAAACGATACGTTTAAAATATTTTAAAAGGGGGATGTTTAATGGAAGAAAAACAAACTGTTGTTGTTGCCGGTGCTACCGGCAGAGTGGGAAGACTGGTTATAGATGAAGTCCTGGCCCGGGGATTTAATGCAAGGGCAATCCTTGTTCCGCCTTTTGATTCTTCAGACCAACCGGAATTTTCAGAAAAAAAGGTTGAAATGGTTGAAGGAGATTTAACTTCTGTGAAATCTCTTGAAAAAGCAGTTGAGGGCGCAGATTATCTGATCAGTGCTATTGGTTCCAAAAAGCCTTTTA
>CAYLYF010000233.1:0-2090 GCA_964387595.1 uncultured Thermodesulfobacteriota bacterium
TGCCTGTCTGTCCATTAAAACTTGAAATAAGCAAAATTGGGACAGGCTCTACTTACGCTCCAGAATGTAGAATCATAATAATATATGCCTTGATGTTGTAACCCTACCGTAGGAGACCCTGTTTTTGAATTTGCCTCAAACCACTTAAAGACAAAATCAGCTTCTGTTAAAGAAAATATTATAGACCTATTGGTTCGCATTGAGATGCGCCGAAGCGCTTCAAAAGGTCTTCTTCGTGGTTCAATATCTTCCTTATGAAATTCTTAATTCAGCTTTTCTAATTCAGTTTCACTTATCATATTTATTTGCTCTCTAACGTTGAGATGAGACACGCGCAGCTTTAAGCGCGTCGATTCTCAAGCGTTAGGTTATGTGATGCGCTTTTATTTCTTGCTCTTAAGGTGCTCATCAAGTTCCACAATAAGAACTACAACAACCCTGTCAACAAAATGGAATACCGCCAAAACCCTCTGTTGATCTACCCAAGGTTTTACCTGAGCTTGAATTGTAGGATTATCCTTTGCCGGCATATCTGCTTCTTAAATTTCGCCTGTAGACAAGTTAATGTTCTTCACTTTTCCAGCAATGACGTCTTGTGTAATTTTCCTTATGTTGTAATGACTATACGGGTTACGAATATCCTCTCTAAACGAATGAAGCAGTTTCCACCTTTGAAGGCAATCGGCCCTTTTTCTTAGCCCTGTTTATTGCTTTACCGAATTCAAGATTCTCAAATTCATCCCATTTTTGGGAATCATATTTCTGATATTGTTTTTCATTATAGTGCTCAATGCTTAGATTTGAATCTAACTTTTCCGCATAACGCTACAAATAAGCTGGCCGGGCAAACGATATTAGTAAACTAAAAGATTCTGAAAAATAGCCGGGCTATAAACCGGTCAGCCTAATTTGATTGGTTAGCTGTTTTCATGAAAAGTGTTGTTCTAACTTGAAAGCCAGGCTTCTGCTTCTTTTTTTTGATCTCTATTAAAAGCTTTAATTTCAAACCCAGGGTAAAAAACACCTTCAAATTCACTTACTTTCTTTATCCATGTTTTATCGGTTAAAACAGCTGCACGGTTAAACTTTTTCATGAGTCCAAACAATGCGGGTAGGCGAAAAAATTCGATTCCAATGGCACCCAGTGACGGAAGATGAAAGTCGGTAATTTCATACAGCATTTTTCCATTTTCAATATTTTTTGACTTGCCGACAAGTTCATCTAACGCAATTTTCATTTCGTCCGCGCCCAACTTTCCACTCATCTCAACATCTAAACGATTCGTTCCATTTTGTGTTACTTTAAACATAATTTCTCCTAACAATGAATTATTTTGATAGCTAACGACCTAGCTCACCAGCGATAATGAAGCGAAGCGGAATTATCGTCTGAGTGCAGCACCTTGTTATGCATTGGACTGTAAAATAGGCTCAATAAGTTTAACGACATCATCACCCTTATTTATTGTAATTGGAAAACCTATTACATTGAGAATGTTGCTGTTCATTTCTATGATAAGTTGATCATTTTCGACAGTGAACCCAAAGATACTCGAGCTTTCTCGAAGTACAGTTTTTGCTAAGATTTTTATATCTTGTGTTGTGCCGCCCGCATTTAACTTTGCAACGGCTGGGGCAGCTATTGATAGCAGTATATCTCTCAATGATTCAGCTTCATTAATTTTCTCGCCGATAGAAGCAAACTCTATACAGCGTATAATTTCTGGTAGGCAAGCTATGAGTTCGTCTTTAGTTTTATGTTCTAGAAAATTAATCTCATCTACAGCAGCACTAGGTTTACCTTCAGAGGTGAAACGATCTGATGACATATAATAAGACTCTATGGCGCCCCTCCTCAAAATAAAGCAACCTGCTATCTCTAGTAAATTAAGTATTGCTTCTATTCTTTTCTTTATTGTAAACCAAGCAGCATTACTACCAAGGCTTGATACAGTGTTTTCATCTAATTCAAATAATGCACAAAAACACGCTCTTCTTTTGGCTTGTGTTTCTTCTCCGTCGCCTTTATTTACCCAGTAAGGGTGAGTTATCGAGTATTGAGAAATTTCGTCCCAACTATTATTAACTAG
>CAYLYF010000234.1:0-1998 GCA_964387595.1 uncultured Thermodesulfobacteriota bacterium
TGTCCGTCTGGTCAAATTTAATGGCTAAGTTGAAACGCCATCAAATTTGAATAAAAAGGGCTTGTTTAAGATAAGGCTTGATATTTAATAAAAAACAGAGTATCATCCGTCTTTTAATTTGAAAGCAGTATAAACCAAAAAAAAGGTATAAAAAATAATATGACAGCATTTTTGCTCACAGTACATGTATTTGTATCAATAACACTTATTGGTATTGTGCTCTTACAGTCAGGAAAAGGCGCTGAAATGGGCGCTGCTTTCGGCGGAGCCGCACAGACGGTCTTCGGCGGGTCAGGTCCTGCACCGCTTCTGGGTAAGATCACAACATTTGCCGCTGTTATTTTTATGGTAACATCTCTTAGCCTTGCTTATCTTTCTGCCAATCCAACCGGAGGATCGATCATGAAAGGTGTTAAGACTGTTTCTCCAGCCCAGCAGACAGCCATGCCTGCAGAAGCTCCCGGGAATGTACAGCCGAATGCTGTTGCTCCCCAGGGGGAAACAGCCCCGGCAGAAAATAATTAAGATGCCGAAGTGGTGGAACTGGTAGACACGCTGTGTTGAGGGCGCAGTGGGGAAACTCGTGCCGGTTCGATTCCGGCCTTCGGCACCATAATTGACAAAACTAAAGCGATTTCAGTTACTTACTGGAGTCGCTTTTGTTCGATATGCAAAATATGCTTTTTTTCGCCAGGATTTCGCACAGATCCAAGTAGTGCTTCCTCCAATCCCTGACGGCCTTCTTCCGCTATCCAGTGCCCGTAGCGTATCAACAGTAATACAAATTGAACTGTGCCCCATTTGCTTTTGTACATAGGCCGGACACATATGCGCCATAAGTAAAATCGTCGCATATGTGTGTCGCAAATCGTGCGGATTGCGGTATCTGAAACCCGCAGCCCTGCACACCCTTTTTAAAAGACCCCGAATCTTATTTTGACTGTAAGGTAAAAGTTGCTTTTCTCTAGGGTCTAGAAACAACAGATCAACTTCTCCGCCTTTACCCTTTTTTAGGCCTTCCTTCCTGAGCTGTAGAATAAATTCTTTAATCTCACTTACGAGAAAGGCCGGAATATCGACCCAGCGTTTTTTTGCACCTTTGGGCTTTCCAAAATTTTGACGTTTATAGCTCTCTGTGACGTGATAGGTCATTTTGCGAAAGTCAAAATGCCGTACTTTCATCGCCAGAGCCTCGCCAAGCCGCAATCCCATGTGGAGCATTACCTTTAAAAGAAACTGCTCCTGAAGGGTGCAAATATGTTCTGCATGATCTCGAAATATATCCCTTTCATCAAGGTCAAATGGATCAGAATCTTTGTCATTGCGCTGCCGTTTTGCAGGCAGGATTTTTTTGAGAAGCCCTTTTGCCGGATTGCTTTTTGCCAGTTTGTCATCTATTGCATCTTCAAAAATTCCGTGAACTACGCTGTGAGTGGTCTCTACTGTAGCTGCTGAACGAATCCTAAAAAGCTTCACAAGGAATTCCCATCAAAGATATCTGGGTGTATCCTCTGAATAAAAAATTTAGAACATTGCTAAAAACTTGACTCATAAATGACTATCCCGAATATTTACAATAAAAAAAAGAATTAACTTACAATCGTTCTGCTGTCTGAGGGTGGGGGATTTTCAAGTGGCCATCGGGGAAACATGTTATGTATTGAAGTAACATACCAAATATTCTAGATTCTAGCTAATCTTGACATAATCAAGAAAAAAAGCTATTACTTTAAAATACCATAAAAAACTGTTGACATTGTATTTTTATAGTAGTATTACTGTCATCAAGTTCTGTTTGTTCGGTAATTACCGAACAAACAGAACTTTGCAAATTAACCTCATTTTTCTAATTCTTTACTAAAAGGAACTCACATGGATGAACAAAAGGAATTTATTGAAAAATTTGCAATATATTTTCAGGAAACCGGCTGGGCAAAAATGGACTCGAAATGACAACCAAAAATTGACCCACGGTGATAACCGAATTTTGACCCACCT
>CAYLYF010000235.1:0-1965 GCA_964387595.1 uncultured Thermodesulfobacteriota bacterium
TTCATGCGGAACTGGGCGAAGAGTTGAATTTACAGAAAAGAAGTTACACTACCTTATATAATGGTTTAATAGAGCCATAAAATATAAATGTTTTAAACAATCATGGCTCTACCGGGACATCGTGAATTGAAAAACAGGGTTTGAGATATACAGCTAAATACTTA
This sequence comes from uncultured Thermodesulfobacteriota bacterium, assembly GCA_964387595.1. Classification (GTDB taxonomy): domain Bacteria; phylum Desulfobacterota; class WTBG01; order CAIYCZ01; family CAIRTM01; genus JAHEEI01. The sequence goes on from CAYLYF010000235.1 coordinate 165, forward strand.
ATAAGGCTACCGGTATTTTTTCTATATTGAACTAGACGGCTTTGAGATTAGAAAAAGGTGTTTTAAAATATGTTTTTTAATAAAATATATTTTGCTGTTTGATGGGCTCAGATTTTTTTGGGTTGTTTTCCTTTAAGGATTTTAGACTTAGGCTGTGAGCTCAGCCGAACGGGCTTGAGGGGTTTGTCCTGTGAAAAAGATTATATGTTTAAACTTTTTGATTAATTTGCTAAGCTTTTGATGGCAGTTATGCGGTTATAAAATGATTCAAATTGAAAGAACTTTATACCGGGAGGAAAGAAATGAAAGAAAAAAGTTCTACTCACAATATATTAATAGGATATCTTTTATGGATATTCGGTTTTACCGGATCCCACCGGTTTTATTACGGCCGGCCCATAACCGGAACGATATATTTTTTCACGCTCGGACTTCTCGGGATCGGCTGGATAGTCGATCTTTTCCTGATACCCTCCATGGACAGGAAAGCAGATATTAAATATACCAAAGGAAATATTGATTATGATGTTTCGTGGCTGCTGTTAACTTTTCTGGGGCTTTTGGGTATTCATCGAATGTACATGGGAAAATGGATAACCGGTATTATCTATCTTCTGTCGGGTGCGCTTTTCGGCGTGGGATATATCTATGATTACTGGACCCTTAATGCGCAGATCGATGAACTTAATAATAAAAGAGATTGTTTCACCGACGTGAAGGCTTTTAAGCTATGAAAAATGTAAAAGTAAAAATAGAAGTTGAAAAAGGCGAGAAAATTTCCGGTATTTTGTCTGTTCCGGATGGACATTTGCCGGAAAAAAGGATGGGGGTTATTATTGCACATGGGGCACAGAATGATATGGAAAATATTTTGCTCGTTTCTGCGGCAGCAGGATTTGCCCGGGCCGGTATCTTATCTCTTCGTTTTAATTTTCCGTATAAGGAACGGGGCGGAAAATCGCCGGATTCTCTGGGTAAGCTTATAAAAACATGGCTTTCAGTTTACAGCTTTCTTAAAAGCCACAAAAAATATGTTGTAAAAAATATTATTGCTGCAGGTAAATCAATGGGAGGCAGGGTGGCTTCACAAATGGCTGCAGACGGCCTGATCGATCCGACAGGGCTGATATTTCTGGGATATCCACTTCATCCTCCGGGACAAAAGGAGAAGAAAAAGGATGCACATCTGTATATGATAAAAGCGCCCATGCTGTTTTTTGCCGGAACCCGGGATGCGTTTTGTGATCTGGAGACCATGAAGGGAGTGGTTGAAAAAATAAAAGTAAAAAAAGAGCTGGTGGAGATTGCTGGAGGGGATCATTCCTTTAAAATACCAAAGGCTATGGGCGTAAGTGAAGAAGAAGTTTATGACAGGATAACCGATAAGTGTGTCGAGTGGGTTAGAAGCTGTGAACGGTGAAGCATGAGGGGGAAGTTCGGAATTCATATCTGTAGAAGGTCTTAAACTATGACAGAACTTAAAAACAAAGTTGAAAAGCCGGATAAAGAAAAACTTGATGCACTCGGGGTTTGGAACTGGCCGACCCTTGAGAAAGAGGCCTGCAGGATCGACTGGGTTTTTGATGCCACAGAAACAAGCTATTTTTTAGAAGGCCGGGTGGTCGTGGAAACAGAGGATGGACAGCGGGTTGAAGTTAAAAAAGGGGATTTGGCTGTTTTTCCGAAAGGGCTGAAGTGTACCTGGCTTATTAAAGAGCCGATCCGGAAGCATTTTAATATTCTGGATGATTAATTAGAGCCTGTCCCAATTTTGCTTATTTCAAGTTTTAATGGACAGACA
>CAYLYF010000236.1:0-1958 GCA_964387595.1 uncultured Thermodesulfobacteriota bacterium
CAGTTCTGATGGTTATGTGAAAAAGGCAGAGCCTGTTTTTAAGTAAGTAATGCTTTTTTATGTCTACTTGAAGCTCTTTTATTTAGAAAGCAAACATCTGCTTTTATTAGCCTTCTTCAAACTCTTCCTTAAACTCTTCGACCCCCCTGCCGCCGATTGAAGTAGTTTTAACCTTCCAGAAATTAGAGATAGCAGGATTTTTAAGAGTCATTTCAAGAAGCTTATTCCAGGTTCCCTCAGGCATTCCCATTGCCTTTTCACCCAGCCGCACCGTTCGAGTCAGTTCATCCGAGTCCATCACTCGCTCCAGTTTGCCTTCGCAGATTGCCGACTTCCAGCACATGCTCGTGGCACCAGCATCGCCCGGTTTAACTTCAAACACCGAAAAACAAACGTTTTTATTTGCCTTGACATAGTTATGTTTGCGCCCTTCTGGCCCCAGAGTTAAAAAGACAGTATCATCATCAAAAAAATAGGCTAGGGGAACCGCATAAGAACTTTCACTGTCGTTTAAAGAGAGGGTGCCTACTCGCTGCGACTTCAAAAAGTCAACAGTCTCTTCTTTAGTTAAATCACGGACATTACTTTTTGTTTTCATAACTTTCCTACCTTTTTTATTTTTTGTTTAATAAAATTAAGATGGGGACATAGAATACAGATTTTCGAACAACAAAAGATGTATTCTATGAACCTTCTAATGACCTTTAACAGCTTTCAATTTTTCTAATGATCGTGATGCTGCAGTAAGGACAACTTCTTCTGTCTGTGTTTCAAGAGTCTGGTACAATATAGCCGCATAGTCCTGGTCACCATAATTTCCTATTGCAATTGCAGCATTACGTTGCAGATATTTTTTATCTGTCATCACAAATTCCAAAAAGCTTCCCCCATATTTTTCCTGAAAGGTTTCTTCTGTCATATTGACTAGTGGAGCAATTTCGGGATAGACAAGATCCTCTGGAACATTTACTTCAGTCTGATAGACAAGCTTGCTGTTCTTGGGACAGACATCAATACAGGCGCAGCATTGTGCAATACAGGTTCCCATGTTATCTTGAATTTCTTCTGGAATCTCTGTTTGGTTATATATTGCATGCAGCGTGATACACTTTTCAATATCGCATGAATAAGGAGTATCCAGAGCATGCGTCGGGCAGGCCTCTTGACATTTTGTGCAACCACCGCATGCATCTTCTAATGGTTCATCAGGTTTTAATTCTGCATCGGTAATAATTACATTTAGTGTAAGCCAGCTGCCTCGGCCGGGAGATTGGATAATTCCATTTTTCCCATAAGTACCCAAACCGGACCGGGCCGCCATTATTTTGAGAGGAATGCCGTTTGGTACGGCTACTCCTTGATAGCCTTGCTCAGACAGGAATGTTGTAATCTTATCTGACGTGCTCGCAGCATAAGCAAGCAAGTCCGGATTAACAAAGAAGTTCATGAATAACCCTCTCGGCGGATTACCGGGAAGCTCTGGACTTTTAAAATAACCGTTTCCTCCTATTACAATAATTGATTTTGCATTGTCCAGGAACTCTTTTGGTTGAAACACCGGTGTTTCAGGATCAAACATCGCAGAATGTTTTCCCATAATTTCATTTGTTTTTTTTAACTGTTCTACCTCTTGAGGACTAAGGTCTGAGACATCACAAATACCAACTGCAGGGTCTCCGCATTGTTCTTTAATAAATTGTTTAATTTTGTTTTTTAGCATGGGGGTCCCCTTCCTTAATTATGTCCATTCATTCGCACAATGCCAGTTGATATAGAATTCTGTTTCGAGGGGTGAAACATCATTCATCTGCCAACCGACAATTAGGCCTAAATTTATCTATGTTTATATCAAAAATGTTTCAAATTACCAGAACAAATATTGAACAGATTTTTATGGAACGTCAGTCGAGGCTCTGGCACGTATCTGTAACTTTAGGTTTTGTTAAGGGTACGAATGG
>CAYLYF010000237.1:0-1929 GCA_964387595.1 uncultured Thermodesulfobacteriota bacterium
AGAAATGGAGAATACCTATATGAATGCAGCAGAACAGAAACGAACCCAACGGGCATCCTACAGTACTCCTTTGTTTAGTATTTTTGATTAAATGGTTTTAGGATGTATAAAGAATTTTCTGTCAGGAAAGCGTGAGGGCTTTTCTGTAAGTGTGGAGTTGTGGTTGTTGGATTTTGAAAATAGAGATTTTACTTGGTGAGAAATAATATCTTCCGGAAGATATGGAAAATTATCTGTTAAATAATGATAAACTCGTAAAAAGTCAGATAATAGTTATTGCCAAAAAAACGAGCCTCATACTTGCCCCAGAATCGACGATCACACGATTAGGCATGGTTTAAAGACCACGTAAAATCGTATTTTTGGGCCGTCTCTGACTTTTTACGAAGGCATCAAACTTGAGCAGTATATCCAGAAGCATTCTGATGCAGATTTTACCCATGGTATCTGCCCGGAGTGTGCTAAAGAACTCTATCCTGAACTGTGCGGGAAAGAGAACGTTACCTGAAACCGGAAGAGTGTTCTTGCGGTTAGTTGTTTTTGACCAGCCTGACGGAATAGTATTTGTCTTTCTCCATGACCTTAAGTATGACGGCACCGGTGCAGGGCCGTACAAGTAAGGCCTTTTCTTTTGAATCCAAAAGGTTGAAAAGCTCTACGCAGCAGCTGCTGATGGTGTAGGAATCACTTACCGAATAAGGGGCGTTCAGCTGATTATCTTCTGCGCGGTATTTAGGACTTATAAAGTTTGCATGGACGGCGGTCCAGGTGGTAAAAAGGCTGTCCCATGATTCAATAGGTTTAGCCGTTATTTTTGAAAGCCCCATCACGATCTGTTCACCCATTTCTTTCGGGAAATCATCCCAGTTCTCCGGTTTTACGGTAAGAAAATGAGGGTCGGAAGCAAGTGCTTCCATTTGCTGCTTTGACGGCATGTCGGAGGGGTTAAAATCTACAGGACTGATCGTTGTTTCGAGAAACGGTTCATAACTGTTTTCAAGCGGTAAAGATGAGATTACCAGATTTTTTCCTTTAAATTTAGAAGAGTCATACCAGGTTGCGGCATCGTGCTTGCATATAACTTTCCAGGAGTCAGGTTCAGCAAAACCGGCTTCAGCAAGTAGTATTTCGCATGGATTTTTTTCTGCACGGATGAAGGGTTTTCCTTTCTCTTCCATTTCCTTTTTCAATTTTGCTAAATTGGCATCATCAAGCCAGTAGCAGTATTTCCATGTCGGTGTATTCATCTTTTATTCCTTTCACACTTTGGCGCATAAATTGAATTTTATTATCTCCTGATCATATCAGAGAAGTTTTTTATGTGTGAAAATTATATGGGAAGCCTGACGATGTGTCAATACATATGAATTGGAAAAATGCGGTTCTTTCGCTGCAGAACAGCTGTTTGGCGGAAGGTATGTGGCTTGTCCTTTGTAATGATCAACGATTAATTATCTGCATAGAATTTTATATCCTCTCCATTTATGATATTTGATTGATGAAAATTTTAAAATTCCTTTTTTAGTTAAAAAAAATCTTGACAAAGGTTATGTTTGGTAATATTTATTATTTATAATCATTTGAGTGTCAAAGTATTGAGGTGCACTCTCTCCCCGTGGAATCCGGTTCCTGCTCAAAAGTATTCTGTTTTTCTTCTTTTTTATAACATTACCGCAATTAAGGGTGATTCATTTTGAAGAAATTTGCCTTTAAATCAGTGTTTGAAGATGTCAAAACAGAAAAAATCTTCAGGATCAGCAGTTTTCAGGAAAAGACTGTTTTGGGAAGGTTTTTTTGGTAGATGCGACCATAAGATTTAAAATTTTTAAAGTCTTTGAAGAGACGGGGAAGGGGAAAAACATGAAAAAAATCCGGACAGCATTTTTAATTTTGATGGTGTGTTTATATGCGGGATTAGCTTATGCCGAG
>CAYLYF010000238.1:0-1922 GCA_964387595.1 uncultured Thermodesulfobacteriota bacterium
TTTCGGTTAGCATTTATGCTGTAAATGGGTCAATTTTAGGTTAGCAAAACTACTTTGTTGCAGCGAAGCGGAAATCCCGCCTTGGCGGGGCGGTGAATAAGAAATTGTGGTTCCACGCCATGCGCCATGCGCTTTGCTTTTTCATCAAGCATCCCCGCTGAATCGTAATCTCCGTTTCACTCCGGCCAGCATCCTGTATCGTTTCACTTTGCCGCCTTCACATAGCAGGCTGCTGTCGGATGACGATAATGATAATACCGATTGATCAAGGACTGTTGCTAATGGTTGATAGAGACAATTACTCTAGCATTATAATGCAAAGATATGCAAATATTACCTTATATTTGCATATAACGGAATTATATTTTTTATTTGTCCGAATTCCGCAGCAAGTAGAAGTATTGAAACAGGCGGGATTAAATATGCAGCAGGGACTGTAATCAGGTCATGGAGGGTCATCTGGAAACCAGTCTCCAGTACGCGGTATTTCCTGTTCTGTCATTAACCGTTTTTCTTTTCTTTTGCCTGATACAGGGGGCTGGTCATCAGCAGGGTCAAAGAGATGATTACCATGGCATTTCCAATTCCAAAATGGTCTGCGCAAAAGCCAATAAATACGGCCATAACGGCGGTGAAAAGCGTGGTGACCTGAGACTCCGCAGATAGTGCGGTAGCCAGAATGTCCTGTTTTACCAAATCACTGATATAAGCGATGCCCATGGGCTTTCTTAAGTTCTGGATGATGTATAAACCGACATACAGGAGTATGGACAGGATGCTGATCTGAAGATTATAAAAAAGACCGATCAGGACGCCCATGCCTAAGCCTATAGCCAGGGTAATATTTAAGGGACGGGTGATATGCTGAAATTTATCTGCGCTGTCCCCGGATATTCTTGCTGCAATTGTGGTGAGGATGTAAATAATGAAATAAGCCAGGCCGATCACAAGCGCAGACCGCTGCTTGTCTTCAAAGTACAAAAATACAGGCAGAGAAAAGGCAAAGGCAGAAAGAACGGGCTGTAGATAATCTTTTGTGGATCGGTGAAACGCGCTGAACACAGACAAATTGGTGATGGCTTTTATACTGTAGCTGTCCGTAAACGCATGGATGGAATCTTTTATTACCTTTATAAAATTCTGTTTGATCTCTGATCTTAGAAGCTGATGCTTTTTCCCATCCAGTTGTTCCGGATATGAGATCATAAGCAGCAGATCAAGCACATATGGGACGGTGGCATAGAGAAATATATAGGCATATTTGCCGGTGTAGAAGACGATACCGGCTGCAATGAGTGCGGATACGGCAGAGCCGAACTGTGACCATGAGCGGGTGTGGCCGTAGTAATGGACCTTCTGGTCTTCCCATCCATTGATCTTAAGATATTCAAAGATCATGGCTTTGTGGGTGCCGGTTCGGCAGGCCTCGCCAAAAGCGAAAAATATCATAGCCGGAAGAAACAAGAGATATGTTTCTGAATAAAAGAAGATCAGAAAAGAGAGAATATAAAAGATGAATGAACAGATCATGGTTCTTCGTCTGCCAAGCGAATCAGCAGCAATACCGGTGGGGATCTCCAGGATATTGGTGGCAATTTCCCGAACAGCGTAAAGCATTCCGATCTGAAAAAAGGTCAGGCCTTTTTCAACAAAGAAAAGGATCAAAAACGGCTCGAAGAACTTAAGGTTTTTAAGAAAGCCGTACATGCAGAACTTATAGAACTGCAGATTAAGACTGTATTTTTTTTGCATAGTTTTAAAACATCAAAAGGATTCAAGGGTTTAAATATTAGCAATTAGATCCAGATCTGCCATTAGCTGTAGTTATGCTATTGGTTTTAGTTATGGTTTGCAATAAATATTAGAGATCAGTAGTGTCCCAACGTTAATCAAATAAAGTCAACTGGTTACAGCGTTGGTTG
>CAYLYF010000239.1:0-1872 GCA_964387595.1 uncultured Thermodesulfobacteriota bacterium
ATTTTGGACATAGGCAACATACTTAAAAAAATATACTGCTCTGCAGCATGCACCGGAGCACCCGGACTAAAAGCCGTTTTTTAAGAATATAATTAATTTGCTTTAAAAAAACCTGTGATTATGGCATTATCCCAAATATTTTACACTTGAACTAACCCGAAACTTTTAAGGCCCCTATGAAATCCGGAAATACCGAGACAAAAGCTATCGCGCGTTCAGCAGGATCCGTAAGCACGGCAATATTTGCAAGCCGTATCCTGGGGCTGATTCGTGAACAGATATTTGCGATCTTCTTTGGCGCAGGCTTTGCCTATGATGCATTCGTGGTTGCATTCCGCATACCGAATCTTCTGCGTGAACTTTTTGCCGAAGGTGCATTAAGTTCTGCATTTGTAACCGTTTTCACTGACTGTAAAATCAAAAAAGGAAATAAAGACACCTGGAAACTGGCCAACAATGTCATAAGCACCATTATAATAATCGTAGGAATAATCTGTATAGCAGGCATGTTTTTTTCTTCCGAACTTGTTTCTCTCATCACAACAAAAGACTATGCAACGATACCGGGTAAACTTGAGCTTACAACACTCATGACCTCTATTATGTTTCCCTTTCTAATGCTGGTTTCACTTTCAGCCATTGCGATGGGGATATTAAACACTTTTGGAAAGTTCTTTATTCCTGCGCTCACCTCAAGTTTTTTCAACCTGGGCTCTATTATTTCAGGAATTATCCTGTCTTTAATCGCACCAAAATACGGATTTAACCCTATTGCCGGAATGGCCTGCGGGGTTGTGATCGGGGGCTTTCTCCAGATCATCGTACAAATACCCTCTCTTTCAAAACAGGGGTTTTCATACAGACCCTATTTGAATTTTTCAGATCCTTACTTAAGGAGGATCATGAAACTGATGCTCCCGGCAGTCATCGGTCTTGCACCGCTCCAGATAACAGTACTGATCAATACCTTTTTCGCATCCGGATGTGAACAGGGAAGCCTTTCCTGGCTGAATTATGCTTACAGAGTGCTCTGGTTCCCTTTAGGACTTGTGGGCGTGTCTCTCTCGGTTGCAACGCTGCCGGTTATTTCACGCCATGCTTCAAATGCAGATATGGGTAAGCTAAAAGAAGCATATGTCTCTTCTACAGTTCTTTCCATCATCCTGTCCTTACCGGCCACCCTGGGACTCATCTTTCTTTCCCAGCCCATTATCCGGGTGATCTTTGAACACGGTAACTTTACCTCAGCGGATACATACAGAACAGCAACAGCGCTTTCTCTTTATGCAATCGGTCTTTTTGCCTTTTCAGCCCAGAAAATCATTGTCCCGGTTTTTTACGCGCTTAATAAAGCCAGATACCCGGTCATCGGATCAATGATAACCATATTTTTAAATATTATTGTGGTTTTCACAACAGTTGAAACACTGCAGTTCAAAGCAATCGCTTTATCCGTATCCCTTTGTATCACGGCAAATTTTATTTTCCTGAGTTTTATGCTTTACCGGGAAACAGACGGTTACGAAGCCGGCTATATCATAAAGTGTTTCTTAAAAGTACTTCCGATATCACTACTGATGGGTGCCGGTGCATGGTGGGTTAATGGATATGTTAAAGATCTGTTGGGAAAAATACCTTTGTCAAACCTTATTGCGCTCATGGCAGCTGTATGTTTTGGTATTATTTCCTATGGTATCCTGGTAAACCTGATCAACATAAAGGAAGTAACAACCCTTCGCAAAAAGCTTCTGACTGTAATACCCCTGTTTAATAAGTAATATTTTAGGTTCTTCAACAGAATCTGTGGGTAACTTTTTAGTATTTAGAGCCTGTCCAAAAATATAAAGTGCTTAAGTGACAGTGGGGAAAAGA
>CAYLYF010000240.1:0-1809 GCA_964387595.1 uncultured Thermodesulfobacteriota bacterium
AGACAAACAAAGTGAAGCACTGGATTTTGTACGAAGATTGCAAGAAGAAGAAGAATCCTTTGAAAGTGGGCGTATTACCAAAAATGGTAAATTGCTGGATGTGTGGTTGACGGTAACAAAACTAGTTGATGATAATGGAAAACCAGTGTGCCGTAGCCACCACGGAAAGAGACATTACCAAACTCAAGCAGACAGAGGCTGAACTGCGGAAATCGAATGCTGAACTGGAAAAACAGGTAGAAAAACGAACGCATGACCTTAACGAACGGATAAAGGAGTTAAACTGTCTCTATAGTATTAGTGACCTTATGGAAACACCCAATATTTCACTGGATGGAATATCTCAGGGTATAGTTAATCTTATTCCTCCTGCGTGGCAGTATCCCGAGATTACATGTGCGAAGATGATTGTAGATGGGAAAGAATTTAGTACAAAAATATTTAAAACAACTGATTGGAAGCAGTGCAGCGACATAATTATTCAAGGTAAACATGTCGGCAGCCTGGAAGTTTATTATCTTGAAGAAAAGCCAATAGTCTATGAAGGACCTTTTCTGAAGGAAGAAAGAGCCCTGATTAAAACTATTATAAATCGACTTGTATTATTTGTTAAGCGCAAACAGCTTGAGGATAATTTACGGCAATCCCAAAAAATGGAGGCCATGGGTACGCTTGCCGGCGGTATTGCCCATGATTTTAACAATATTCTAGCTGGTATTATTGGATATTCTGAACTCGCCCAAGATGATATAGCTCAAGAAAGCCCTGCCCAAGAATATTTAAAGGGGGTACTTAAATCTGCAACAAGAGCAAAGGACTTGGTCAAGCAAATTCTCACCTTTAGTAAAAAAAGTCAAGAGGAGCGTAAACCAATACAGCTATCAACGATTGTTAAAGAGGCGGTAAAACTGCTTCGCTCGACCATCCCGAGAACCATAGAAATCAGACAAAACATTGATGATACAACCGGTATGGTAAATGCCGACCCCACGCAAATGCACCAAATTGTTATGAACCTGTGTACAAATGCTGCTCATGCAATGCAGGGAAACGAGGGTGTGCTTGAAATTGATTTATCCTCGGTTGTTGTAACGCAAAAATCCATGATGGAATATCACAATATATCCCCAGGACCATTTCTGGAGTTAAAAATTTCAGATACAGGCACTGGAATAGATTCCAAAATAATTCATCGAATTTTTGAACCCTTTTTCACCACTAAGGAAAAAGGGAAAGGTACGGGTATGGGGCTAGCGGTAGTTCATGGAATCGTTAAGGATCATGGTGGAGATATAAGCATAGATAGTCAATTGGGTAAAGGAACAACTTTTAGGATTATGTTGCCACAGGTTATAGCAGAACCCGACAACGAAGAAGACTCATCATCCAAAGTTCCAACAGGCACCGAGCACATACTTTTTGTTGATGATGAAGAAATTTTGATAGATTTGGCAAAAAGAATATTTGAATCACTTGGGTATACGGTTACTGCCAAAAACAGCAGTATTGAGGCTCTTGAAACATTTCAGAAGTCACCAGATACTTTTGATATGGTTATCACAGACCAGACAATGCCGCACATGACAGGATACAATTTGGCAAAACGAATATTGGAAATAAAGCCCTCTGCAAATATTATTCTTTGTACAGGTTACAGTGAGACTGTTTCGCTTGAAAAAGCAGAAGCTGCTGGCATTAAAACATTAGTTTATAAGCCCATCAGTAAAAAAGAAATTGCTCGGAAAATAAGGGGGGTGTTGGATAAACATAACCATCAGTACCTTTAACAAAGCTTAAAGTCAACATAAC
>CAYLYF010000241.1:0-1794 GCA_964387595.1 uncultured Thermodesulfobacteriota bacterium
TGATCTTTTATAATCCCATGTACAATTGATAGACCCATTCCAGTACCTTTGCCAATTTCTTTCGTGGTAAAAAACGGATCAAATATCTTGTCTATGTTGTTAGGATCAATACCGGCCCCTGTATCGCTTACCGTCAGCTTAACATATTCACCTGTTTTTAAATCAGGATATGGTTTAAGATCTTCCGCATCCAGAACAACAGAAGAAAACCCTACTTCAAGCACACCGCCTTTGTCTTCCATGGCATGGGCCGCATTCATACACAGATTTATGCCGGTTTGATGGATTTGTGTATGGTCGGCTAAAATCATTCCCGATTGTTCATTAATGTTTTGCCTGATTTCAATAGTTGTCGGAATAGAAGCTCGTAAAACCTTTAACGACTCTTCAATAATGAGATGCGGATGTAGAGGCTTCAGGTCTTTTTTCCCTTTACGACTAAATGAGAGAATTTGCTTTACAACATCTCTGGCACGGATGCTGAGATTAAATATTTGATCCAGACTTTCACGCACAGAACTATCTTCAGAGGCATCTTCTTTTGCTATTTCTGTATAACCTAAAATACCGCCGAGGATATTATTAAATTCATGGGCAATACCTCCTGCAAGAGTGCCAACGGATTCCATTTTTTGGGCTTGCTGCAACTGATTCTGCAATCTTTCGTTTTCCTTCTCTGCCTGCTTAATCTCAGTAATGTCATAAACTATCGAAAATAATATTTTTTGATTCATAAATTCGATGGGAGTAGAATGAACTTGAACATCACGCAAAGTATTGTCTTTTAAACGATGTTTAAAATTGAATAAATTAACCTCTGTTGCTTCAGCCAATTTTCTTTTCTTTTTAACTTCCTCTGATTCTAAAGTATTAATATCTGAAATGTTCATAGAAGTAATTTCTTTTCGAGTATAGCCATAGAAGTTAGTTGCAGAGTTATTTGAATCCAGGATTTTACCACTATCAGGTTCTACAAGCAGCATCACGGCGCTATGATTTTCAAACATTGAACGAAATCTATTCTCGCTCTTTTTTAACTTTTCTTCTCCCTGCTTGTGCTCAACGATCTCCTGCACAAGTTTTTCATTTGATGTGTTTAGTTCAACGGTGCGATTAGTTACAAGCTGTTCAAGTTCCTCATTTAATCTTATGGATTTTTCCTCCATTTGTTTGCGTTCGGTAATGTCTTGAAAAATGCAGTGCGTTTGTTTGAAATTTCCTTTTTCGTCACGACTAATTTTACCATCAAGAGACAGTATGAAATTTGTGCCGTTTTTTCTAACCATCTTAAATTCTACACAGTTGACCTCACCCTCTTTCTTAAAACAGGGAAATTTTCCCTCGAATTTTTCTATGTAATTCGGATCTAAAAAATCGCCGAACCATTTCCCTGATACCTCTTCCATACTATATCCAAGAGTGTCAACCCAGGCTTGATTCACAGATATAAACCGACCATTTTCATCCAATGATTGATAAGGTAAAGGGGCCTTCATGTAAAGAGATCGAAAGTCTTCCAGTTTATGTGCCACATTATTTACTTCTTTTAATTCCTGGCGAAGATCCGCCAATTCATTTATGAGTTGATCTTTTGTCTTATCTTCATCTTTCATTTCTGAATATATCCTTATTCTTCAGTTCCAGAATTAACAGTACTTCAGGTATCATAGCCATTTCAGCATACCCTGAAAGTTCATGTTAGCGTTAAGATCGTAAAATAATTTACTTTCTTAACTGTTACTATAACCTAAGCTGAGCGATTTTCAGCCTAAAAAAAAACCCTCAGAGTGAAAG
>CAYLYF010000242.1:0-1761 GCA_964387595.1 uncultured Thermodesulfobacteriota bacterium
TGTTATCATCCCTGAAGGAAGGCCGGGTGTTTTAACTGACTGATATATAATGACTTATTGTGAAATTATTAACGTTTAAAAATTTGGTGCTGCCGGGGGTGCTATTCATGTCTTTACAAAAAGCACTAAATATGGTAGTTAATACCTATCAAATGTAGCATAAAAACTATTAAATATGACAGGAAAGTGTCGTGAAAAAGTTTCAATCCGTTCTTTTAAAAGTGTGGCAGGAAGCCTGCAGACATATCGAGATCGGTGAATTGACGAAAAATATTGCGCCGATGCTTCTGCATGATATTCCGATGGACCAGCTTTTGATACGGGAAATTGAAATTTCAGACGGACATATGGTAACCCTGGCAAAAGGATTTCAGAATCCGCAGCACATACAGTGTGTAAGACATAACGATTGTTCAAAAAATAGTATAAAAAAAATACTTAAATGGTGTTCCCAGGGGAAAGCACGTTACTTCAGCCGTGAATCAGGACTTGAAAACTATTTTAAGGACATTCTTCCAGATAAACTCCAGCGGGACGTAATTCTGGGTCCAATCGGAATGCCCAATGAAGGGAAAGGTGTGCTGGTTTTAATCGCCGGGCAGGATCAAAAGTTTAATTCGCGTCATCTGGCCCTTACGCAGGAACTTCTTTATCCTTTTTCTGTTGCTAAAGAGAATGACAGCCGGCTTCATGAATTGGCCGCTTTAAAAGAAGTTGCCGAAGCGGAGAATGCTTCGCTGCTTAGGCGTTTGGGCCGCGAAAAGATAACCGATGTAATAGTGGGTTCAGATTCAGGTTTGCGCATGGTGATGGAGCGTATCCGGCTGGTTTCTCCGCTGGACGTACCCGTGCTTATTTTAGGCGAAACCGGTACCGGAAAGGAGCTTATTGCACGTGCCATTCATGATCAGTCTTCCCGTTCAGCGGGTTCTTTTATAAGGGTGAACTGCGGAGCCATACCTGCCGAGCTGGTAGATTCCCAGCTGTTTGGTCATGAGAAAGGTGCATTTACCGGAGCGACAGAAACCCGTAAGGGATGGTTTGAGCGCGCAGACGGTGGAACTCTTTTTCTTGACGAAATCGGAGAACTGTCAGCTGCTGCGCAAGTCCGTTTGTTGAGAATACTGCAGGACGGATGGCTTGAAAGAGTGGGCGGCCAGAAAACAATTCATGTGGATGTCAGGATTATTGCGGCTACCCACCGTGAATTGACGGTTAATGTTGCTGAAAATAAGTTTCGTGAAGACCTTTGGTACCGGATAGCGGTATTTCCGATCAGGCTGCCTGCACTGCGTGAGCGCAGGGAAGATATCTCTGCCTTTGCGATGTATCTTTCAGAACGCGCGGCTAAGCGATTTGGCCTGTATCCGGTCATGCCCACACCGGATCAGATCAATCTGTTAAGCGCCTATGACTGGCCGGGCAATGTCCGGGAGTTGGCTGCCGTTATTGACCGGGCGGCTATCCTGGGAAATGGTTCCTGCCTGGAGATAGCAAAATCTCTGGGACAAACAGAAAAACCGTTTTCTTTGCCGTCTGAAGGTGTTCTGTCAAATGATCCATCAAATAATGTACCGGAGATCATACCTCTTGATGCTGCGGTGAGAGAGCATATCAAAAAGGTGCTTGTCAAAACAAGAGGCCGTGTTGAGGGGACAGACGGTGCGGCTGAATTGCTTAAGGTAAATCCAAGTACATTTCGGGCGAAGATGCTTAAACTGAATATAGACTGGCGCGCGTTCCGCCTGAAAAAAACAGAGA
>CAYLYF010000243.1:0-1736 GCA_964387595.1 uncultured Thermodesulfobacteriota bacterium
AAAAAGGGCGAAAGAAGATATTAAAAAGGCACTAACCCTGGCCGGTATCGTCCGCCAGATGCTTCCGGTTACCACCGTAACCACCTGGGTTAAGGATGCCAAGGAGAATGAAGTTTACAGGGACACGGAGCGGGTGCAGAACGAACAGATACCCATCTATAATTTTATGATCGAAACCGATGTGATAGACCCTCTCATTACTGTCAAACACAGAAAACTGTCTGTTAAGGGTGTGCGCCTGGATGAGTCCGAAATGGTTTATACCACTGTCTTGCTGAACCTTGGCGTTGTGGAGAAAAAACTCAGGCGAGCGGCAAAGCTTGTGGATACGAAACCTAATGATGCCCTTGAAGTTCTCACCTCTGCCCAGGATAACAGCATACGCATTATTACCAGAGAAGAACAAAATGCCTTGTTCGAAGCGCAACGCGCACTTTTGCTTGCCGAAAGGATGGTAAGTGAAAAAAACTATGCAGCCGCCAGAGCGGACCTGAATGTTGCCAGGCTTTTTCTTGAAACATACACGGAAACATCCAAAGGGAGCAAAGATAAGGACTTAGAATCCATGCTAGAAGAAATTGATCAGCTTTCAAATAAAATAGACCAGAACGGGATTATATTAAAGATCAGAAAATCATGGCACCGAATAACAAAAAAAATATCGGGCAGATTCAGGCAGATTCATCAACCTATTGAGGATTAATCAGGCTTAACATACAACACCTGTTTTATGACACATTCGACTTTATTGATCAGCGGTGAAAAGATCCATAGCACAGCTTCAGAGAACACGTGTAGTGGCCCCGAACAACAAGAAAACAGGACTCACTGGTATAAAAGTTTAGTTGAATTCTACAGGTTCAGTAAAAAGAAGGACGTAAAATAGATGGATAAAAAAATATTAATCGTTGAGGATGATCTAAACATACGTTTTCTATATGAACAGGAGCTGCTTGACGAAGGTTATCAGACAGTGCTCGCCCAAGACGGTAAAGAATGTCTTGAAAAGGTAAAAAAAAGAACTTCCTGATCTTGTACTTCTCGATATAAATATGCCCAAGATGGATGGCCTGGAGGCGATTTGGAGGGTTATAGAATTGAACAGGAATCTGCCAATAATCATTAATTCAGGATACTCTTCGTATCGGGACAACTATATGAGCTGGGCCGCTGATGCCTATCTAATAAAATCAAACAATCTTGATGAACTTAAATTCTCCATAAAAAAGGTGCTTGAAATACATTCAACAAACAATTAATGATACCGCAATACAACATATACCTGTGAAAATATGGATAGGATATTCAATAGTCTTCTGAAACAGGTAATTAATTTTAGACAAGTTTACAGGGATAACGATATTCCCAGTAAAAGGAGCTGGACATGTCTGAGCAGAAATCAGCAACATCAAAATTTTCACTGATCTTCGTAGTCGCTCTAGCAGTGGTTGTGGGAGTACAGGCCTGGTACATGGAAGGTAAAGAACTGGACAATACCTTTGCCAGAGCGCATCAGTCCCTGAGCAAACATCATTATTTAAAAGCCTTAAAAACAGGAATCGTGAAAGATATCCACAAGACCGGTCATGACATAAAAGTCGCAGTCTATCATCTTGAACACGCCCTAGTACAATGTAAAGCTTAAATATTCGTAAAAATTTTGTTTTTTTGCTATAGTCGTCTTTAAATAGAGCCTGTCCCAATTTTGCTTATTTCAAGTTTTAATGGACAGACAG
>CAYLYF010000244.1:0-1733 GCA_964387595.1 uncultured Thermodesulfobacteriota bacterium
TTAAAATCGTTTTGCTGTCTGAGGGTGGGGGATTTTGACCCGGCCACAGATGGGGGATTTTCAAGTGGCCATCGGGGGTTGTTTGAATGTAAATCGATTCCAACAAAATGGTCCATGGTTCACCTCCTTAATTAATGATTATTGTTATGTGCTATAACCATTATCTTATTTATGAGAGGTATTTGCCATGGGCCTTTTATATGATTATCACGTACCTTGAAATTTGCAATTTATAAAAGTTACTGATGGTTATGTTAAATAAAAAAGGCGGAGTGTTTAATCTTTCGCCTTTTTTATATTCTTCTTAACCAATAACCTACGGCAGAGCCGGAGGATATCCGAACAACAATGAAATATGCTCATGTCAGTATGGATGCAATGAGAGAGGCGATGGAAGAATAAAAGTTGATTTAAACAATGACGTATTGTTTCAGTTAAACGTGGATATTTCTTCTTGAAATTTTTTGAATTGTTTATCCATGTCAAAAAAAGCCTTCATTATCTCTCAGAGTTTAATTTTTTTTCTCTGCTTTGGAGGTGCCCCTGAATTTAATTGTTTCCGCTGCTAATTCTCCTGTTTTTTCCATTGCCGTCTGGAGATAGTTAATATTATCTTTAAATGCTAGGAAATAAAGACTCAGCAGCATTTCTAGTTTGAACCAAAGAGGTAGTGGTGAATCGGATTATTGAAAATATTTCTCAGGGTCTGAAGCAATACGTTCAAGTGAGAGGCCAAAATGGTGGGCATGGATACCGTGGAGTACCCGGTGGTCATAGGTTACGGTAAGTGGAATTACTTCTTTTACCACAGGCTGATCATTTTCAACGCACACGCGTTTTTCAGTGCCTGAAGTATGAAAAACAACACTGTTAACAACAGGTGTTATTGATCTTAAAACAGTAAAAGTTCCCTGTACACCGCCGTATACCTAGTTTGAGAGTACAAGGTTGGAAAAAATTCCGGTTTTAAAACATGTTTTGAAAAATAATTTTTCGCTGACTATCTTATATAATTTTGAAGCGTATAAAAATTTATAAAAAGCCATATTTGCAGTTGAGAACTCTTTTTGTTTGCTTTCATATCGTTGCAATTTAACATCATGCAGTTCTTTTAGCTCTATTGCGATCTGTTCAAGTGATTTGAGATGAGGATCATCAAGTATCAGGTTTATCATGGCCTGTTCTTTGCCGGGTAGAAGGAGGATGTTTGAAATATGGATTCCTTCAATCTGGTAAATCTTATTTCCAAGGACAACCTGGTTATGGGCCGGGTTTTCATTAATGGCAAGGGCAAGCAGTTTATTTAATACATGGGTAAATGAAAGCTTAACTTTTGATTTTTCTTTTTGCTCTTTAAGGAATTTTTTTAATGGGTCTGCCGATATTGCATATATCACAGAAACAAACTGATCAGGAACATCCTTCAAAGCTTTTATTGTGAGCTGCTGAAAGTTCCCAACTTCTTCATTTCTCAGTTGACGCCATTTCAGAATTTTATCTGTAATTTTTTTTTCCATTATTGAATTATTTCTTTCATATTCAGAATGGGGTAATAGTGAAGGTTTTCGAGTACAGAATTCCAATAAATACATTTCTTACTGTTCCGTAACCTATATCTGTAACACATTATTTACAACCTTGGTGAATCTTATCTACCCGACCAGTCCTTCTACCCCTTCTTTTTCATGCCCTTGACCGGGATTACAAAACCGTGGTGTAAAACTATAGTATGC
>CAYLYF010000245.1:0-1622 GCA_964387595.1 uncultured Thermodesulfobacteriota bacterium
AGTACTGCCCATGAGACACACTGTCACAGCCCCTGACAAGATATAAGATAACCATCAGTACCTTTAGACGCAAAATCAAAGTTACGTGCCAGAGTTTGAACTCCGTTTCCTCAGAAACTGATTCAAAGATACTTTTGGTTAATCTAATTATTTTTACAATAAGGCCATCAGAAATTGGAGTTTTCGATACAACAGACAGCAGAAAGGATAGTCTTAAATGATGAAATCAAGGTTTAATGAAATCCTAATAGCTCGCATACTGAAAGAGCTAGACTCTGGCAGATCAGTAAAAGAGGTGTGCAGGGAAAACAACATCTCTGACACAACTTATTATACCTGGAAGTCAAAATATGCTGAAATGAAAAGCTCTAATAAAACAACGTCAAATAATCAAGAAAAAATGAACACCGTAGGCTAATAACAAAAATAAAAATCAGCAGAGATAAGCCCCTGAATAAATATATTCAAAATTACTTATGATTATGGTAACAATTTAGAGTGATATTTTTTTAAGGTTTTCGCAACTGTTGACTTTTGGCTACTGCTAAAATGATAAGGATATCTGATGTTATCTTTACTCAGTATATTGGACCATACCTCATCGTACTGTTAAATTTAGACTGCCTTGAAATTACTCATTTATCACGTTATAGATATAATATAATGTTTTGAGGATTCTGGGGCAGAACAGATATCACATATTTTTACTTTTGCTGACAGACACCTGGCACTATATATTGATAATTTTTTAATAGCGCCTTAAGTCCTTTATTGTAAAAAAATTTTCTTTTTGGATACAAAATGAAGGAAAGATAAAAGAACAATTTCATTCACTTGTTTTAGACATTCCTGGAATCGTATACAGCTGTGCCTGTGATGATAACTGGACCATGCAGTTTATTAGCGATTCCATTTTCGAAATTTCCGGATACCCACCTTCTGATTTTATCGGCAACAGTGTGCGAACCTACGAGAGCATTATCCTTCCTGTTGACACCCAAATGGTTGATAAAAAAATCTTAGACGCAATAGAACGCAAAGAGCCGTTTGAAATGGAATATCGCATCGTTAACGCTGATGGGGCAATACGCTGGGTGTATGAAAAAGGACGGGGTGTCTACGGCGATAACGGTCAGGTTTTATGGCTTGATGGTGCTATCTTTGATATTACCGAACGCAAGCAAAATGAATTGGGGCTGAAAAAACACCATGAGAACCTTGAAGAACTGGTGGATGATCGCACCTCTGAGCTAAACACATCAAATGAAAAGCTTATGCATGAGATTGCCAACCGCAAGCGTAAAGAAGAGGCGCTGCGGAAAAGCGAAGAAAGATACAGGGAACTTGTGCAAAATGCAAACAGCATCATTTTGCGTTGGATACCCGACGGTACCATAACTTTTTTTAATAAATTTGCACAAAAATTTTTCGGATTTGATGCGTCTGAAATTATCGGCAAGAACGTAATTGGCTCTATAGTACCCGAGAAAGAAAGCACCGGACGTGATTTAAAACAAATGGTTGCTGATATTTTAAAGCATCCTGCCAAATACGAACAAAATGAAAGTGAGAACATCTGCAAGGATGGAAAAAGGGTTTGGGTCAGCTGGTCAAATAGAGCA
>CAYLYF010000246.1:0-1618 GCA_964387595.1 uncultured Thermodesulfobacteriota bacterium
TCACGGTACCCTATCTGCGGCTGTACGGAACAATTTTTGTGCGTAAAGGAGAAAAAGAAATTCACACTGAGGCAGACCTGAAGGACAAAGAAGTCCTTGTGATGCGGGGAGATACCGCTCATGAATATGCCGACAGTAAAAAAATAACCGACAAACTGATTTTGACCAAAACTTTTTCAGAAGCTATGCAATTGCTTTCAAGCGGCAAACATGATGCGATCATCATCCAGCACCTCGTGGGGCTGCAGCTGATAAAGCATTTGGGGATTACTAATATTGTCAGCGTAAAAGATTATCAGCAAACAAATCTGAAACCTAATGCCATGCCTCTGCAAGGCTTTGAGCAGAAATTCTGTTTTGCCGTAAAGGAAGGTAACCATGAATTAAAGGCAAAGCTAAATGAAGGTTTGGCAATTGTTTTTGCAGATGGGACATATGAAAAGTTGTATGAAAAATGGTTTAGTCCTATCCTGCCTGAGCCTTCCATCCCTGTGAAAGAAATTGTGAAGTATGTATTTTTAACGCTCGTTCCTATTGTTTTTCTACTGTTACTGGTAGGGCTCTGGTATCTGAACCGTCAGATCAAGACCAGAACCCGAAATCTCAACGAAGAGAAAAATAAGGCTCAAAAATCTGAGAAAGAATTTCAAAAAAGCGAAAAAATGTTCGCGACACTTTTTCAGCAGGCAGGCGGCTATAGCATGGTTCTAGAACCCAGCCCCAGTGGTATTCCTACAATCCTTGATGCAAATAAGGCTGCATGCGAGGCGCATGGTTTTACCCCTGATGAAATGATAGGAAAACCTGTTGCTGATCTTGATGATGAGGAAGGTAGAAAATTATGTATTGAAAGAACAAAACTTATAATGTCTGGAAAACCATTGGTTGTTGAAAACACGCATGTTCGTAAAGATGGTTCGACCTTTCCTGTAGCAGTTTTTGCTAACCTTGTTCAGTTTACAGACAGATTGCCTCTTATTCTGACAACGGAATTCGATATCACTGTACGTAAAAAGGCTGAAGAGGCTCTGATTGCCAGTCGTCAGAAGTTTCAATCCATGGTGGACAACATCGGAATCGGGGTGGCTCTGATCAGTTCAAAAATGGAAATAATCGAAGTGAATCGAAAAATGCGTGAATGGTTTCCCGATGTCGATCTGGGAATGCATCCCATATGCTACAAAGTTTTTAATGTTCCGCCGCTAGACAAAGCCTGCGATTACTGTCCGACAATCAAGACCCTTGAAGACGGTAAGGTACATGAATCTCTGACAGTCACTCCAAGTGCCGGCGGAGCAAGAAGCTTTCGTATCATATCATCGCCAATTAAGAATGAACAGGGTCAGGTAACGGCTGCCATTGAAATAGTTGAAGATGTTACTGAGAAGATAAAGGATGAAACCCGTCTTCAACAGTCCCAAAAGCTGGAAGCCATCGGCACCCTTGCCGGCGGCATTGCCCACGATTTTAATAATATTCTGGCGGGCATTCTCGGGTATACCGAGCTGTCCAAAGACGAAGCACCCGAAAACAGTCAGGCTGATGATTACCTGAATAACGTTCTAACCTTAACAAAGCGGGCAAGTGATCTTGTTGCCCAGATCCTTACCTTCAGCCG
>CAYLYF010000247.1:0-1573 GCA_964387595.1 uncultured Thermodesulfobacteriota bacterium
AAACCTCTACGGCAGGAACAGGGGTAATATTCGGTAAAATTTTAGCTGCTGCTAATGATGATAACGGAATTGAAGAAGTAAATATTTCCACGGGTACCGGCGGCGGCACCCGCTCAGAAACCGGTGGAATCTATAGTTTTCAAACCTCAGCCGGGTCTTTTAGATTGACAGCATCTAAAATTGGTTTTAACAATGCTTCAAAATCGGTCGATCTTTTTACTGGCGCGGTTAAGAACGTAGATATGATTATGCAGCCTGGCACCTTTAATCCTGACCCTCCATCCACTACCTGTTTTTTGTCTTCTATCCTTGGCTTAAGGAGCGCTAATGTCTCATTACTCAGAAGTTATCGGGACAGGGTCCTGAAAAAAAGCGCTTCGGGCAACGCTTATATTGATAAATATTACCGGTACAGTCCTGAAATTGTCGAAATAACAGAAATGGATCCCGATATTAAAGATGATGTCAGGGAAAATGTCAGGGGAATTATTAATCTTGTTTTAAGGGGGCTGTTTGGGCTTTCCTCTTCTATGAATGATCTACAAAAGGCCCGTGCAATAAACTGTCTTGAGAGAATAAAAGAAAGGGCCGGTCCTGAACTGGCGCAGGAACTTGATGCTCTGATAGAGGATATTAAAAGCGGGGAACTTGTAGAGAGTTTCATACAGTAGCCTGTAATTTAAAGATTGTATTAAGATTGTTTTGATGTTATAAAATATAGATTCTAGATTCTCAGTGAATTGATTGACTAAAAAATGTCGGACCGCAGTATTAAATGTAGTCCGGCATTTGTACAAATTATTGTAATGAAAGGAGAGCTGTAAAATGATTTGCAAAACAACAAAAAAAGGATCCGAATGCTTTTTTATGAGTAAAAACGGATGCACCTATAATGGAGGCACATGTCTTCCTGTTGTTGAAAAATGTGAAGAATGTGACAAGATTGCGGAGTTTGACGGTAAAAAATACTGTCTGCTTGCACCTGCACCTGAATTAAAATGGAGTGTTGGAGACTGCAACCTGGCGAGCCATATTAAAAGAGAAGTCAAAAAAGAGCAGGTTATCAATGCGCTTAAAGCTTCAAAAAGGAAAGCTGCCGGAAAGTAGCAGGGTTCTTAAATATGTTATAAAAAGGTCCGGTCTGCCATTGCAGTCCGGACCTTTTTATATGCGTAGCTGTGAAGGCCGGCCAACAGAGATATGATTTATATACGTTGATTTAAAAAGAATTCCAGAGTATAGTGTTTGATAAAATCGTATATATCCGCAACCATTTCCTTGATCAATTATTTCCCGGGAATAGTATTGGCATTTAAAATTCACCTTCATCATGATCATAATCTGATCCCTGTTTGTTCGTATTTCTTCGGCAAAGGCTGTTTCTAGGTTTTATCATTTAATTATTAATTATGAATTAAAAATATGTTTTATAACTATAGGAGGTATGAAAAATGATTAGGAATAAATTATTAATTCTGTTTATTATCTTGTCAATGGGAGTATTAACACAATGTACTCCCCCCCGATGGCCACTTGAAAATCCCCCACCTGTGGCCGGGTCAAAATCCCCCAC